>JBKDZK010000828.1:0-5767 GCA_047971205.1 Draconibacterium sp. | reverse complement strand
TTCTTCCTCTTTTACATTCTGCGTTTGGTAGGTCATTTCACGCTTAGGCCTGTTAATACCCATTGCAGTAACAACAACCTCGTCAATCCCCACTAACTCAGTTGCCATTTGAACATTAAAGCTAGTTTGCGAACCGAGCTCAACTTCCAGGTTCTTCATCCCGATAAAGCTAAATAACAAGGTTTTTGCATCATTCGGAACAATTAATTCAAATTGACCATCCAGATTGGTAATTGTACCAAGGGTTGTTCCCTTTACTGAAACCGATACTCCGGGTATTGGCATATTATCCTCAGCAGAAGTAACCGTACCGGTTAAACTCTTCGTTTGAGCATTTGCTACCAAATTACCCATGAAAAGGAGAATCGATAAAAGAATCGCAATTTTTTTCATAGAAATAATTTTAGTTATTAATAAACAGCTATAAACATTAAAGTTTCTTTCTAAACAGCGCATTCCGGGACAGAATCCCGGTATTTATTTTGAATCGGATACTAGAGTATTATGTTGATTTCACTGATCTGAGAAGTCGGGAGCTAAAAAAAACCGGGAGGCATTGAAAATTCCTACGAAGGGTAATAGTGAGTATATGCAGAGTGAGCGCCCCCCGGCTATTCATTCCTTTTAGTTGCAATTTTTTCAATAATAAAATTCTGGAAAAACAATGTATGTTCCCTACATTCCCCTTCATAGAAACAGTTTTAAAAAAATAATTAAACAGCGTATAATAAAGTTGACTCTTTGTCAGGATTCCCCCAAATCCTTTACTCACAAATCATCCTAGTGCTAATTGTTAAAATCGGTATTAAATGGTTAATTTTTTTAACAATTACAAATGTGTAAAAAAAAATCAAACTTCAAAACAAATTGAAAGTATTTTTCAATCCACAACACCAATACCTAAAACAATAAGCACTAATAGACATTTCTTATAACAACAAAACAATATTCAATGATTTTTTCTCCCTTCATAGAAATAGTTTTAAATGAATAATTAAACAGCACTTATATTTAAAATAATCACTTGTCAATTGTGAAAATCACTTGTCAATTGTGAAAGATTCCCCCAAATCCTAGTGCTCACAATTGTTTTCTCACTATTGAATTATGCATATTGCTTTTAAAACGACTACAAATATCTATAAATAGATGAATTACACAAGCAATTCAACATGTTTTACAATACATAAAAAAATATTGACATTATCGAAAGGAGGCGTAAGTATTTGCAGTTATCACAAAATATTTAACAATTCATTTAACTTATTAATTTCAGAAACACCATTAGCCACGCCCCCAACCCCATTTTTCGTGTAATTTTTAATGAACTCTGGGTTAAAATAAATGGCATTAATCCCATTGTTTACAGCCCCCCGAACGTCCACCTCCCAGTCGTCGCCAATCATTAATGACTTTGTTTTTTTTGCATTGGTGGAAGTGATTGCATAGTCAAATATTTCACGCCCGGGTTTAGGAGCCTTCACCTCTTCTGAGATAAAGACCTTCTCAAAAAAAGAAGCAAGGCCGGAGTTTTCCATTTTTTTATGCTGAACCTCCGAAAATCCATTTGTTATGATAAAAAGTCTGTAGTTCCGCTTTTTTAATACCGACAATACCTCCAGCGCCCCCTCTACCAGAATGGTTTGAAACGGCATCACCCCCAGGTAGTGATCATTCATTTCAACAGCGTCAATTCCTTCGATATTTAAGTCATCAAATGTTGCCTGAAAACGCTGTCGTTTTAATTCATTTTTATGAATTTCCTTTTTCCGGTATTTCGCCCACAACAGATCGTTGTGTTTTGAATAAGTGCGAAAGAATTCATCGAAATCAATTCCACATTCCTGCAAATTGAAATAAATAAAAGTTTCGGAAATAGCCAGACGGGAATTTCGATTAAAATTCCACAAAGTATTGTCGAGATCAAAAAACAGATGGGTGTATTTTCTATTCATAAAACGAATTTGTGAATCTCACCCAATATAACAACAGCATTCCGAAATGCTACGATTTTCCTTCCAAAACAATAACAATTTCGCCTTTGGGCGGATGATCGGTATAATATCCTGCCAGTTCCTTTACACTTCCCCGCTTAACTTCTTCAAACATCTTACTCAACTCCCGACACACACAGGCCTTGCGTTCATCGCCCAAATACTCTGCAAATTGCCCCAGCGTTTTCGCCAGCCGAAACGGCGATTCATAAAAAACCATGGTACGGGCTTCTTCTGCCAAAACTTTCAGCCGGGTTTGACGGCCTTTTTTTTGCGGCAAAAAACCTTCGAAAACAAACCGCTCGGTAGGCAAACCCGAAACGGCCAGCGCCGGCACCAAGGCTGTTGGCCCCGGCAAACATTCTACTTCAATCCCTTTTTCGACACAGGCTCTCACCAGTAAAAAACCAGGGTCGGAAATCGCAGGCGTTCCGGCATCAGAAATCAAAGCAATCGTATTCCCCATCTCAATCTGCGAAACAATGGAGGGAACTGTTTTGTGCTCATTAAATTTGTGATGCGAGATCATGTGTTTCTCAATCTCCAGATGTTTGAGCAGCTTCACCGAAACCCGCGTATCTTCTGCAAGAATCAAGTCGGCCTCCTTCAAAACAGTAATTGCCCTGAGTGTAATGTCCTGCAAATTGCCGATTGGAGTGGGAACCAATATTAATTTTCCGGTTTTAGACATTCGCAAACCTTCTTTTAACCAGGTTAACAAACTTCAGACTGGTATCTGTCTTTTTCCACTTATAATTTAGCTGAAGATAGCCCACTGCTTCCTGGATGCTTACCATCTTGTCGAGATCAGTAACTGCTTCATTAAATCTTTCAGCACTGCCATCAAAAAGCTCGCGTATGTATTGGTACCGGTCATTAATCCCGATCGCCGCCTGAATACTGCTTACCGGGCTGTTCGAAATTTTGTGCTCCAGTTTATTGCTTCCATTTCCCAGCAAATCGTTTACCGATTTTTCCTTCAAAAAGCTGTCGCCCAGCCGCTGACCACCAGCGCCAGGCTCAACTTCTTCATCCATCTTCAACTCATCACTTTCCGACTCTTCTGTCGCCTGCGCTGCATTTTCTGTCACATTTTCTTCTGCATCGAAACCGGTATCTGCACTTTCATCCACAATAATACTTTCGGAAGTCACCGGAGGTTCCGTATCTGTCAAAGATATCTCTTCTTCACTTTCTTCTGTTTCCTCTTCCGTTTCTTCCGCTGCAAATTCCTCATCGTGCAAATTATCAGGAATTACCGGCGACGGGACTGACCGGTCGAGCTCTTCCCGATGCTTGGCCCACTGACCGGTTTTTTTCAGAAACTGATTTTCCTTTTCACTTAAAATCTGAATGATCTGTTTCGCTCCGGCGAAGCGACTTTGTATAAATTCGACTTCAAAATTATCGAAGCCATTTTTCCCTTTTTCTGCAAAGATTTCTTCTATTTCAGCTATGTCTTTGTATAAAAATTTGAGCAGTTTTTTATTTTCCATTCTCGAAGAACTTAGGTTTAAATTATACTTTTGTAAAAGTAGTAAAATCTGAAAGAGTAACGCTGAATGTTTATCGAAAGAGATGTAAACAACCACAAAAAAGTGGGCACCATTGAAGTTGTTGCCGGTTCTATGTTTTCCGGGAAGACCGAAGAGTTGATCCGACGTCTGAAAAGGGCCAAAATTGCCCGGCAAAAAGTGGAAATCTTCAAACCTTCGCTGGACGTGCGCTACTCGGTATCAGAAGTGGTTTCACACGATGAAAACACCATCCGTTCAACACCCGTTGAGAACTCGGCAAACATCCTTCTTCTCTCAGGCGATGTGGATGTAATAGGTATCGACGAAGCCCAGTTTTTTGACAACGGACTGGTGGATGTGGTCATAAAACTGGCCGACATGGGAATCCGGGTGATTATTGCCGGGCTCGACATGGATTTTAAAGGTAAACCTTTTGGCCCCATCCCGGGATTGATGGCAGTTGCCGACTATGTAACAAAGGTTCATGCCATTTGCGTCAGATGCGGAAGCATTGCACAATTCTCGCACCGGCTTTCGGAAAAAGAACAGGTCGTTCTGCTGGGGGAAAAAGACATTTACGAACCACTTTGCAGAAGCTGCTACAACAAAGCAAAAAAATAGTAATGCTGGATTTATCGCTTCAGGAAATAGCGCAGGCCGTTGACGGGAAACTGTTAATGCCTCCGTCGTTTACACCGCCAATTATATCAAGTTTAGCTACCGACAGCCGAACCGTGCACCGGGGAGGCAATTCACTGTTTGTGGCTCTAAAAGGACCGGTTTACAACGCACACAACTATATTCCGGAACTCATAAAGAAAGATATCCGGGCATTCCTGGTTTCCGAAGAACCCGAGTCCAATAACAATGCAGCTTTTGTGTGGGTAAGCGACACCACGCTTGCCCTTCAGAAACTGGCTACCCATAACCGAAAGCAGTTTTCGTACCCGGTGATTGGCATAACCGGTAGCAACGGAAAAACCATTGTCAAAGAATGGCTTCATGATTTACTTTCGGACAGACATAAGATCGTGCGAAGCCCGAAGAGCTACAACTCCCAAGTAGGAGTTCCTCTTTCGGTTCTTTTGATGGACGATCATTTTGACCTGGCCATTTTTGAAGCCGGAATATCGCAACCCGGCGAAATGCAACATCTGACCCCGGTTATTTCTCCTGAAATCGGAATTCTGACCAACATCGGCGATGCACACCAGGAATTCTTTTCATCGCTCGAAGAAAAACTTCGGGAAAAACTATTGCTTTTCACTGGAGCCCAAAAGCTGATTTGCCGCGCAGACCAGGATTGGATCTACAAACAAACAGCTGATTTCTGCAAAGAAAATAAGATCGATACCATTTTTTGGAGCATTGAACACCAGCATGCTGATTTAAATTTCAGCCTAAATAAGAATACAAGCGAAACAGAGATAGGCGGAAACTACCAAGGCCGGTCTTTCTCATTTACGATTCCTTTCATCAACGACTCGGCCATAGAAAATGTCTGCCATTGTGCAGCTGCGTTGCTCGCATTGCAACTAAACCCCGCTGACTTTAGGGAAACCTTCAGCCAGCTGCAGCCCGTTGCCATGCGCCTCGAACTCAAACAGGGCATCAACAACTGCACAATTATTAACGACTTTTACAACTCCGACCTCAACTCGCTAACCATTGCATTGTCGGTGTTAAAACAACAGGCAGTAAGCGCTCAGCAAAAAAGGATATTGATCCTTTCTGACATTCTTCAAACCGGGCTCTCAAAACAAGACCTTTACCGCAAAGTTAACAGCCTGCTCGAGGAGTGGGAAATCGATCAGCTGATTGGTATCGGAACTGAGATTTCAAAGCACGGAAATTGTTTCTCCATCAAAACCACCCTTTTTAGCGATTACAAAGAGTTTGAAGCCGGGTTCAACCGCCAGGCTTTTCAATCGTCGGCCATACTGATAAAAGGCGCCCGTCGTTTTCGTTTTGAACGGATTTCGGGACTATTACAGCAAAAAGCACATCAAACGGTTTTGGAGATCAGTGTCAATGCGCTGGTTCACAACCTGAATATTTTCCGCAAACGACTTCACCCTGAAACCAAAATCATGGTGATGGTGAAAGCCTTTTCATACGGAAGCGGAGACATTGAGGTCGCACGTGTGCTTCAACACCAAAATGTAGATTACCTGGCAGTGGCAGTGGCCGACGAAGGAGTGCGCCTGCGAAACGCCGGAATTTCGGTCCCTGTAATCGTTATGAATCCCGAACAGG
>JBKDZK010000827.1:0-2882 GCA_047971205.1 Draconibacterium sp. | reverse complement strand
GGTCTGTATGGACTTTTGTACACATCCAAAACTTTTTCCATGTCAGCCAAAAATTGCCCAGACCTTGTCCTGACAATTATCCAGCCTGTTACTTTCCAAGGTTTAAGTTCGTTTTTTTTAATGTCTTCCTTATTGTTTCATGAGAAACACTTGTTGCATACTCCAATTGTACCATCCTGTCTGCAAGTAACCGGAGGGACCATTTGGCAAAGCCCTCTGGCGGGTCACTGCAGCACAATGAAACCAAGTGAGCTTCGGCATCACCGTCCAATGCCCGTTGCTGGGGGCGCGCCATAGCCCTGCCTAGGCCATAGGCAGCAACTTCAAAACCTTCTCCCACAAACAACTTTTTTACGCGGTCGATGGTTCTTTCGCCTATTTGCAATACCGATGCAATTTCTGAGCTTGTCTTTTTGTTCCCAGATTCACCACAGTCACAGTTTAATAGTATCAAAGCATTCCTAATTATCTGGGCACTGCGCTTTCCTTTTTTTATAATTTCTTGCAACTCACTGCGCTCGTTTTTTGTCAATGTTACCTTGTATCTCATGTTTTTTTTCAAAGATACAAATATATTCCGTCTTTTGCGAGTTGACGTGTCACTATGTAGATGTCAGGGTAAGGATGTTGGAGAAGATGTACAATAAGCGACTTGCCGGATACGCGTCTATCGGCTATAAGGCAAAGGGTGAAAATATTGCAGCAAAATCTACGGATATCATTTTTGATAAAAGCAACTTTTTGCCTGTATATTCCAACGACATCGTTACTGCATCCCGGGAGATACTAATTGTAAGCCCTTTTATTACAAAACGACGTACTTTACAAATGATACAAAATCTTAGGATTGCTCTTAATAATGGTGTAAAAGTAGTTGTGGTGACCAGACCATCTGAAGACTTTAAAGAAAAAGATTTGACCTCCTGGCAAACGACAATTGAGTTGATAAAAAGTTCAGGGGTAGCTATTGTCTTTAAATCAAATATTCATCAAAAGTTTGCAGTTGTCGATCAAAAAGTTTCCTGGTACGGGAGCATCAACCTGCTAAGTTATGGCAGCGCCGAAGAAAGTATTATGCGACTCGAAAGCTCAAATATTGCCAATGAGTTAATCAGGAGTATTAATATAAACTCATTTGAGTAGTTCGCATCTTTTATTTCTCTTGAATACATCTACTCTGCTCGAATATCCGTCAAAAGTTTTAATTCAGCTATTAAATGGTTCGAATTTTGTACCGTAGGGTTCACGTTAAGAAACCAAAAGCCTCGTAATTATAGTTATTACGGGGCTTTTGTGTGTTCGACATCAATGTTACTTAGAATTTACAAATACTTAATTCACTAAAATACAGCCACTTACAGGTTTAAGTACCGTAGGAATGAACCAAAGGAAAGGACGATTATAATTCTGGGTTCAATTGGTTTCTCGAAAATCACGAAATGGTGTCTTTCGGATAAATTCAATTAAGATTGCTTGTTGCTTAGCTTTTCAATTGCTTCAACAATATCCAGTTTAATGAGTTCCCAATATTTACCTTTCAGGCAGATAGGTTCAAAATCATTATCAGCCATTTCAAAATTGATAAAGTTTTTGAGTATTTCTTGTGGATCATGTGCGTATGGATATCGCTCTTCGTGCAGTTGAATCATTTGAGAGATTGAATAAGAATCTAACAATTCGTGTAAATCCCAAAAATCCTTTTTCCGTACCCCACGACTTACAACATCGACCTTCATTGCCGTTATCTCATCGAGTGTGGCTAACCTAATATTGTCAATCTTTATAGCAGGTTGAATGAACGGATCGGTATAGAATAAATCAAGCTTGATACTGTCCTCTGCAGAATTACCTATAAAATATGACTTGCCCATTGCGACCGGCACATCAAGTGAATCAACGTATTCAAAATTATTTTTCAGATGTCTGTCAATAATATCAAAATTTATTGCGCCATAAGTAGCATCCGTAAACAAATCAATATCAACAGATTTGCGATGTCCTAATTGTAAACTTAATGCAGTTCCTCCAACCAGTCGGAAAGGATCGAAAATTTCTTCAGTCATCAACCATGATAAAATATTTTGTAGCTGAGGCTTTACCGTATTGTATTTTAAGTGGTTGATCATTTTCTCATCGGAAATATTTTTCCATATTGCTTTCCATTACAGAGGACCGGTTTGAAATTTGGGCTAAGATAGCTTGAACTTTCCTTTTACCATAAAAGTGGATTATTTCCAGAATCTCCTGATCATTGCCCCGCTCGAATGTTCGTCTTATTACACTGGCTTTGCTCTTTTCCCAATTGATCGAATTAATATCTGTATCCCAAAATAAAACAGGTCGCAGGAGTTTTAAATCAGGTAGTTTATTCCGAGCTTGTATTTTCCTTTGCTGCTCAATATCGTAATAGGCTTGCAAAACAGAAAAGAAACTTTCATCAATACCTAATGCATCACCAAGTCTTATGGAAAGTGAAGGATTTATGCTACGTTTGCCTTAAGTAATATCCCCCAAAAGTTGAGGGAATTCCCCAATCGTCAAAGCAATACGTCTTTTGGGAAGTTTTCTCTTTTTCAACTCCCTATCGAGAATAATTCCCGGATGTATCCCCTTTAGTAATGTGATATTTTCTTCTAAGATACTCACATCACAAATATAAACAAATTTGTTTATATTTAGGTTAATACAATTTTGAAAATACAAACAACTCACAACAATTAAACCCCATTTTGTATCCCACTCCATTGAAAATCAAATGGTTTTGGATAAAAAAACATGCTGAAATTCTACCTCAATACCGGTAAAAACAATAAAAGTGAGCAGTTTATTACATCGTCGTATGATTGAGTAACCGAAAATGGAAAAATTATGAACCGTAGTTG
>JBKDZK010000826.1:0-2379 GCA_047971205.1 Draconibacterium sp. | reverse complement strand
GTGTCGTAGTTCAGGTTAACCAGGCGGGTGCGCGATTGCAGCGATGAACCGGGAACGTTAAAGGCCAGGTGACCGTCGGCTCCCATTCCTCCCATGAAAAGCTCAATTCCACCGTAATTTTTGATTTTCTCTTCGTATTCAGCACATTCCTTATCCAGATCGCTTGCGTTGCCATTCAAAATGTGAATGTTCTCTTTTTTAATGTCGATAAGGTTAAAGAAATTGTTGAACATGAAGCTGTGGTAGCTTTCCGGATGATCTTCGGCAATACCTACGTATTCATCCATATTAAAAGTAACCACATTCTCAAAAGACACTCTTCCTGATTTGTTTAAATCGATCAGTGCTTTGTAAGTTCCAAGTGGCGATGAACCTGTGGGCAAACCCAGTACAAAAGGCTCCTCCGGAGTTGGCTGAAATTCGTTGATCCGGGTCGCAATATGGTTGGCTGTCCACTGGCTGATCTCGTCGTAATTGTTATGAATGATAAGTTTCATCTTATATATGATTTTTGGTTGTTTTGACACTCTCCCGTTTATACGGGAAAAGTGCTAAAAGTAATCAATTAAATGCTATCCAAGGTTCTCCATTGCCTTGCCCAGCTTTGCTGATTCGGCAAGGAACTGCTCTACAGTCAATTCGCGGTGGTAAATCATTCCGTGCGTTGCTCTCAGCAGCGGCGATTCATTCTGGTAGAAGAAGTTTTTGCCCAGTAACAACTCAATTTGTTTGTGTTGTTCGAACCATACCCTGCGGGTTACATCACTGAATTTTCCATCGAGCTGGTAACTTGGGAACGATGCGTTTACCTGCGTAATATAGCATTCGGAAAACGACTGGTCGAGCGTTGCCAGCGAGTTAAGCGAAACCGGAACGATCACTTCCACATCCCACGGATTGTACCTGAACCAAACGTTCCGGTAACCTACAATGCGCAGGCTGCTGAGGTCTTCTTCCTTGTTCCATTCTTCCACCGCTTTGCTGATAGCCTGCAACACCTTATAGTGGGTGTCCGGGCCGCTACCCTGCGGGTCCATTGCCAAGCTGATAACCGATGGTTTGTATTTGCGGAAATCGTTGAGAATCGGCAATACATCGTTTTCAAACGACGACTCTCCGGAATAAAATCCAAGATGCAGATGGTGTACGTTTTTCACCATTGTTCCGTAGTGCGCCCAAACCAGTTCTTCCTCGAACTCACGGATCATTCCTTTTAGTTTCTGAACTTTAGGCGGATTTTTACCTCCGTCGTAGCTGTTTTTCAGAACAGTCAGGATTTCTTCGATCGCCTCACGCAGCTGCTCTTCGTTGTTGAGGTCCCAGATAGAAACCAGTGCTCTAATCACCCGGTGGCAAACACCACGGCGTTTTTCTTCAGCATCTTGTGCGGCAATATTGTCGAGGTAGTGGTAAATATCTTTGTCCCACTTGTATTTGTATCCATCCTGGAAAAAGTTGGGGAACTGAATCATTTCAATTTTGCCATGGTTCAGAAGGTCCAGCGTATCCAGTAAAAGATCGCGCAGGAATGTGTTGGTAACAGCTGTGTAACCAGATGTCAGAACCGAAAAATGCAATTCGTTGCTGGCATCGCGCGACTGACGGTTGGTGGCCGGCATAATTCCAAGCATAATGTCGTCGTGGTGCGGGCCGGTGTGGTAATACACCTGGTTTTTCTCGCGCTCCATTCCTTTCTGAAGCTTGGCAGTGATGGAATCAATTACCGACTGAACGGTATTTTCATTCAGACCGGGAATCATGCTGCAATATTTATCGGTTTTCAGATCGGCCAGTTCAAGTTTCGATCCGAACTTGTTGATCTTTTTGCACAGATCCATTATCGCACGTTCTGTTTTCTGGTGATTCCATGGCGAGCATTTATAGTAGCAATCAATAGCATCATCCAATTTTACAGCAGCGCCTTCGGTCAGGTAAAAACGGGCGTTTTCAAGTCCCTGCAGCGAGGTAGCGGGGTAACAAATGCTGGCTTCGCATTCTACCGAGTTTTTGATCACATCGGCAATCGCTTCTCCGGCGGCATAAATAATCGCCTTGTTTTTTGGGTTGAATGTCAGGGTTCCCAAACCGATGGTAATCACCAGGCGGTTTCTTGAAACCTCGATTCCTCCCAGGTCAACAGCTGTAACGGCTTGTGTTTCAAAGTTGGTTTCGGTAAGTCGGGTGGCCGAGAAATGATCGGTACCGCGGGTGTTAAAGGCAATGTGACCATCAGGCCCGATTCCGCTCATAAAAAATCCGATTCCGCCTTTTTCCCTTATTTTGGTTTCGTAAGCCCGGCACCAGTTGTCGATTTGGAAAATGGAACGTTGTTGCAGTTGCTCCTGGTGTGTTTTTGCTTCGCGGTAACGCAGCGAAAGG
>JBKDZK010000825.1:0-2211 GCA_047971205.1 Draconibacterium sp. | reverse complement strand
TCCGGTTGCTGTATCGTATATTATTATTAATGCGATTTTAATTTTAGTCGCAATAAAAATGCTGGGAGCAAACGTTGGCATAAAAACCAAATTCAGCAGGTTGGTTGCTACCTTTCTATTTTGGGCTACATCCAACATGCTTACAAAGCCCTTGATTGATGACACCTTCTTATCAGCTGTACTAGGCGCAATGATGGGAGGTGCAGGTATAGGCCTTGTTTTTACCCGAGGTGGAAGTACAGGAGGCACCGACATTATCGCTATGATTGTCAATCGTTACCGGAACATCAGTCCAGGACGGGTCATCATGTACTGCGATGTCATTATTATTGCCTCCAGTTATTTCGTCTTTCACTCACCCAGTAAGTTGGTTTATGGCTATGTTTCGATGTGGGTCATTTCCTATTCAATCGATGCTTTTTTAAATGGATCGAATGCATCTGCCCAAATTTTTATATTTTCGAAAAAATTTGAAGAAATTGCCGATTACATCAATAAAGTGGCAGGTAGAGGCGTTACTGTATTTGATGGGACTGGTTGGTACACCAAGGAGAATGTCAAAGTAGTTATGACCGTTGTTCGAAAGCGAGAGTCAAGCCTGATATTCAGAAAATTGAAAGAGATTGATCCAGATGCTTTCATTTCTATGGGAAGTGTTATGGGAGTCTACGGACAAGGATTTGATAAAATCAAGATCTAAACTTGTAAGTTATTCATTCTACATACTACTTCGGCTCCTTTCCCGGCAAGATTCTATCTCATTAAAAAAATTAAATAAATAGAACACAGCCACTGAAGCTGAAAAACAAATTACATGAAGTACGTTGCCGAAGTAGTTTTTTCCCTGACCGCACTAGGTTTATTTTTATTCTTTGTTATAAGTCCACCACAACAACAGCAAGTTCCCGAAGTCCCAGAACCTGAACCGATTCCAATTCCTGAGCCGGTATTGAAATTTGGACTCCCAATTGACTCTTTTATTGTTGAAACAGCCACTGTTCGTCGTAATCAAAACTTATCAGATATTCTGGTAAAGAAAAATATATCTTATGGACAAATCGACCAATTGGCACGCCAATCGAAACCAATTTTCGATGTTCGAAAAATTAAATTCAAAAATCCTTACCACTTTTTACTGCGAAACGATAGTTTAAAAACTCCGGCCTATTTTGTTTATGAAATAGACAATACGGACTACATCGTCTACGACCTCTCCGATTCCATTCGTATTTATACCGGACAAAAGCCCATTCAGTCGGTTCTTCGAGTAGCCTCAGGGACAATCAAGTCTTCGCTTTGGAACGACATGCAGGCAGCGGGAGTCAATCCCGTTCTTTCGCTCAGGCTATCAGACATCTATCAATGGACCATCGATTTCTTCGGGATTCAACGAAATGACCAATTTCGCGTAATTTACGAAGAGAACTATGTTGATTCGATTTCAATTGGAATTGGAGAAATCTATGCTTGCCAATTTCGACACATGGACAAAGATTTCTATGCTTTTCAATTTGAGCAGGATAGTGCCTTTAGTTATTTTGACGAAGAAGGCAACAGCCTTAAAAAAGCTTTTCTGAAAGCCCCTCTGGAGTTTTCCCGAATCAGCAGCCGTTTTTCCAATAGCCGTTTTCACCCCGTGCTTAAAATTCGTCGCCCACATCACGGGATCGACTATGCCGCGCCAACCGGAACACCCGTTCGATCCATTGGAGATGGTGTCGTCACCCGAAAAGCCTATCAAAAACGGGGAGGTGGAAACTATGTATATATCAAGCATAACTCGGTATACACCACCTGCTATATGCACTTAAGTGGTTTTGCACGTGGGATTGCTCCCGGAGTTAGAGTCAGCCAAGGACAAGTTATTGGGTATGTTGGAGCCACAGGATTAGCAACTGGTCCTCATCTCGATTTTCGGGTTTTCAAAAATGGTTCGCCAATCGATCCGCTGAAAGTTGAGGCTCCGCCAGTAGAACCGGTACATGAAGCAAACCTTCAAACTTTCACAGCATTGAAAGATTCATTAATTGGGCAACTAAATCAAGTGCCGCTGCCCGCCCAATAGATCTTAGTAACCGCTATACATTATTATATATATAGAAAGGCCGTTTGGAAAAGGAACATTTCCAAACGGCCTTTTTTAAATTAATTAAGTGGCTCTATTATTAGACTTAACTCATTATCGCCTAATAGTATTTCTTCGATGTTTCG
>JBKDZK010000824.1:0-2864 GCA_047971205.1 Draconibacterium sp. | reverse complement strand
CGTCGTGGATTGCTTCCGATAATAAATGGCGTGGTGTTTTCGCCCTTCTCCGGGATAGAGAAGTAACCACCGGAAACCGGATAACCCCGTTTAAGCAGAAGCGGAACAATCTTGCGGTTAAGGATTAGACGAACAAAACGACGGTCGTTTTTGGCGATCTCTTCCTGAGTTTCCTGGTGAACTTCCGACTGCGAACGCGAAGATCCATCGAGGGTGGTCATCAGGTTACCTAATACCGCAATCAATATTTCTTCGTTGCAGGCATCTTTCAAATCCTTATAAAGCGTGTTGCTGCCACTGCTTTTGTTTTCCTTCACCTCCAGATCGGTTTCCTTTGGGATGGCCGCCCTGGGGTTGGAACCAATCTCCGACAAGGCTTCAAACAGCTGTTGTTTTGCTTTCGGATCGTAACCGTTGTATTTTCCTACCAGGAATGGCATACCGAAGATCTCGGCAAATTGTGCCCAGTCGCCAAACCCGCCTCGCTTGTAAATTACATACGGAGCAGCTTTGAATATAAAACCCAGGTCGTCGTCTTTTCCACACTCGATAATGTACGGATCGTTCTCGTAGTCGTAACCCTTGGTAAGATCGCCTTCTTTCTCAATTATAAACCTGCGGCGTTCTTTTAAGGGGCGATCCATTTTGTCGATGCGAATGTGTTTGCGTGGAATGCTGAACACATCGAACTCGGGATTGAAGGAAATATCGGCCACTGTTTTTCCCCAGGCTTTGCTCAATACAATCTCACGGATCAGCTCTTCGAACTCCGGAGTGTCGATCAGGTCATCCATAGCTTCAACGGTTTGCCCGTCTTTCATAAATGCGACCTCGGCATTGGTAATTGCATTTACCCGCTTGTCGATGGCATCGGAAAGGACCGGGTCGGCCAGTATGTTCTCATACAGGTTGTAGAGCTTTGTACGATAGCCGCGTTTGGCACTGTTTACCGATTCAACCCAGGAGCTGATGTCTTCGCTCTGGATGCGTGCCGGACGAATCACCATCATATCGATGGTTTGTTGAGCCGGATTGGTGGAGCCCCCCACTTTCCCCCCGTTGGGGGGAGGATTTGTATTTGTTTTATTTGTTGCCATATTTTTGTTTTATTGAATTCTTGATTTACCCCAAACCCCTAAAGGGGCTTTTCTCCTCCCTTTGGGGAGGCCGGGAGGGGCTAATAAATGTGGTTACTGCGTCGTGGATTGCTTCCGATAATAAATGGCGTGGTGTTTTCTTCCTCTCCCAACTCATCGGTTGGCAATGGGAAGTCGGGAACGATATCGCCTTTTTGCACACCTTTTAGCCAGGATATTGCAGCCTGGTACCGTCGTTCCCTAACGGAGAAATCGACACCCGGATTGGCAATATTTATGTAATGCCATACGGCAATGTCTTTGAGCCAGATCAGGAGCAGGTCGTCGCGCTCGTCGCCTGCCTTTGCCCAAATGGCCTCTATGTCGTATTTGTGCAGGTAGCCTTTGGCTTCGGCCTCAGCTCCTTTTATCGCCATAGTGAGCAGCGTTGTTTCTGCTCCCTCAATCGCCTGCATGGTTTCTTCGCGCAGGTGGCTGTTTAATTCTTCAACTGATAGGTACATATTGGTATGTTTTACATTCGATGCTTATTTCTTGGAGACTTCCATGTCTTGAAACTGTCGGGAGTCATGGCCGTATTTTTCTCGTTAATAATCCACACACCACCTTCGATGCAGTCGGGGCCATCGGCAGGCGATTTCATTTGTGGATTTAAAAGCTTGAACTGCTCTTCGAGCCGGATCATGTGCGGGTTGTCCTGTTCTTTGATATTAAAGATCAGGTTTCCGAACCGGTTGACCGGTTCCAGGTTACCTTCTATGCGGCTAAACTTATCCGGTTTATCGCGGGTGTCGGGAGTGATGCCGATAAAGCCTTTTGTTTTTGCCGCTTCGTTAAACAATGGAATGAAAACCTGCTGGTAAAATGGATCTTGCAGTTTGTTGTTTTCAATGAAATTGTACACCTGCGTTTTACCTCCAATGTAGTTCCGGAGCGCGTAATACCAATCCACAAACTCGGCGTTGGTAACGTGATCGAGAAAGCCTGAAATAACATAGTATTTACCTTCGCGAAATCCGATTGCAAAAACCGACTTATACGATCCCTTTCCGTTCTTACTGTTGCTCGGTGCAGGGTCGCCATAAACCACGATAAACTTAAAGTGATTGAGGTGTGGTATTTTCCCCCAGGTGATCTCCTTAAACACATCGCCTTCGGCCAGCGGATTATTCATGTACTCGCTTTCGTAAGCTGCAGTACTGATCTTGCTTTTTATCCGGGCAATATGCTCGGGCAGGTTTTTCTCCGGCCAGGTGGAGTTTCCGTGTTTGTCCTCCAGGTTAACCATATCCACTTTATCGGCCATTTTCATAGCCCGTGCCATGCAGCTGTCTTTTGCAATCAGGTTATTTAACCAGATCACCTGAAAGTCTTTACTAACCGACCGGGTTGGGAACACCGCTTTCTCGAACCAGTACCACCGCTTTTTAATGGTTTCACTGTTCCGGCAATCTTCATCCGTATCGATATCGGAAATGATCACCTTGTCGGGGCGCACTTCTTCGTCGCGGGTACCACGAGGCGACTGATCGGCACCAACAGCCAGAAAAGAAACACCCTGAGTAGTGGTAAAATCGCCGCGCTTCCAACTGCCCGGCATTTCCTGTTGTCCGTAATCGTGAATGATACGTTCATTGCTCTCCAGGTTGATCTTATAAGGCTGTAACAGATCTGCAGCATTGTCCCAACTGTTAGAGATGAGCATGACCGAACGTTTTTTGCAGGTGAGTGCCTGGTTTAAAGTAATCATCATTTGCACCACATCTT
>JBKDZK010000823.1:0-1848 GCA_047971205.1 Draconibacterium sp. | reverse complement strand
GTTGCTACGAAGATAGATTTATAATATTTTCGGAGCGCTTATTCTTCCGGAAATTGAAACGGCCATGAATACTAAATTTTTTAAACAATAAGTGTTCGGGTGGGTTTCATGGAATGAGCTTGAAAGAAAACTTTTAGAAATGAAACCAACGCCTAAGAAATATTTTCTGCTGCTACTATTGTGCATATTGCTCACCTCAGGAGCAAAAGCTGCCGATCCGCCGTTTGCCGTTTTCAAAAATGATCCCTGGGTGAACGAACAAATGAGCCAACTCTCCATCGATGAAAAGATCGCCCAGCTGATGATGATCACTGCATATCCCAAACAAAACGAAGCAAGCAAGGCTGCGGTGTTGGACAAAATCCGAAGATTCAAGCCCGGCGGAGTGCTGGTAATGCAGGGAACACCTGTAAAAACCGCCTCGTGGATCAACCAATTTCAGGCCATTTCCGAAACGCCCCTCTTAATTGCCATTGACGGCGAGTGGGGACCGGCCATGCGAACCGACAGTACCATTCAATATCCGTATGCACAAAGCCTTGGTGCCATTCAGGATACCGCGCTCATCTATCAAATGGGTCTTGAGTTTGGAGAACAACTCAAATTGCTGGGCATCCAGATGAACTTTGCCCCCGTTGCCGACATTAACACCACGCCTTCCAACCCGGTTATTAATTTCCGCTCGTTTGGCGAGGACAAACAAAATGTGGCGGAAAAAACCTGGATGGTTTCCAAAGGGATGCAGGATGCGGGGGTAATTCCGGTAGCCAAACATTTTCCCGGACACGGCGACACAAAAACCGATTCGCATGTTACACTCCCGCTTGTCCCTCATTCAAAGGGAAGGCTGGATTCAATCGAGTCTTATCCCTTCCGGTATTTGTCTGAAAAAGGAATCAGCGGAATTATGACTGCCCACCTTTCCGTCCCGGCCCTTGATTCATCGGGAAAAACATCTTCTCTTTCCAAAAAAATAGTCACCGGCTATCTGAAAGAAGAGATTGGCTACCGCGGTTTTATTGTTACCGATGCCATCGGAATGAAAGGAGTTCGGTCGGAGCCCGGCCGGGCAGAAGTGGAAGCGTTGATCGCCGGAAATGACATGGTGGAATTTGTTCCCGACGTTGAAAACGCAATCTCAGCGGTTAAGGATGCCATTGCAAAAGGAGAAATAACTGAAGCAGAGATCGAAGAAAAATGCCGAAAAATACTGGCGCTAAAAAGATGGACCGGGTTACAGGAATATCAGGCAGCCGAGCTTAATAAGCTCACAGAAAAGCTGAACTCTCCATTTTTTGAAGTAACCCAAAGAAAGTTGATCAAAGCCTCGCTGACAGTTTTGGCGAACCAACGCATGCTACCCGTTCAAAACCTGGAAAAAGAAAAAATTGCTTCAGTAAGCCTGGGAAGCAGTTCCAAAACAACCTTTCAAACAATGCTCGACAATTACACCCAAATCGATCATTTTGTTCTTTCAAAAAATGCTACGGAAAAAGAATGGGCACAACTTCGAAGCAAGCTCTCCAACTACAGCCTGGTAATAGCAGCCATTGAAGGAATCCATCGTTATCCGGCAGAAAATTACGGTGTGAGCAGCATTCAGCAAAAGGCAGTGGAAGATTTAACTGCCGAGAAAAGATCGGTATTTGTGTTTTTTGGAAACGCCTATGCACTCAAGCATTTCTCCAACATCCAGCATGCGAAAGGTTTGATACTCGCTTACCAGGGAACCGATCTGACCCGCGAACTGGCAGCGCAGCTTGTTTTTGGCGCTTTTGATGCCAACGGAAAACTGCCGGTAACAGTTGACACACGTTTCCGGGTTAATGACGGAATCACCGTAAAAGG
>JBKDZK010000822.1:0-2515 GCA_047971205.1 Draconibacterium sp. | reverse complement strand
TTTTTACTGAAATTTTATGCGGTCAGTAGTGATTTAAAATATATCCGGTTTCTGTAGAAGAAGCAAAAAAGATTAACGCTTCTGTTAATGAACCACACCAACACGACTACGAGGAATTGATTATCGGGATTGAAGGGCAACTGGAGCATTTCATTGATTTTGATTCTACCCGGACAGATTCACCCTACGCCAGTTTTATCACAAAAGGGAAGGTACACCGTGTTCAGCCACGGTTAAAAAACGAACTTTTTTTTGCCTGGGTTATTCGGTTTCAAAGCGAATTTATTCCCGAAATCATCTTTCAGCTTTACGGATTTTACCACAATCAGGCAAATATTGAATTTGAACGGGGAACCTGTTTCGACCGGGTAAACACCCTGTGCGAAATGATGTACCTGGAATATCAGCAGGAGAATCCGGATCTGGCCATTATACGTCACCTCCTTCAGGCGGTGTTTATAATGATTGAATCGCAACGCAAAAAAATTCTTCCGGATACGGAAGGACTTCTTAAAACCCAAAGCCAAACCTTTAAAAACTTTCTGGCTGTGCTGGAGGAAAATTTCAGAAGGCCGGCCGGAGTTTCATTTTAGGCCGAAAAGCTATTTATGACACCCCGAAACCTGAACGTAATATGTCAGAACATTCTGCAGCAGAGTGTTTCAGAAATAATTGAAACCAGAAAGCTGACCGAAGCAAAAAATATGCTGATAACCACCGACCTAACCATTGCCGAAATTGGCTTTGAGTTGGGTTACAATGAAAAATCATACTTTACCAACGTCTTTAAGAAGAAAACCGGACAGTCGCCATCGGCTTTTCGGACCTCCATGAAAAAACTCTTTTCCTGATTTTACAACAGCTTTTCCGAAAACTGTAACCACACTGTCCCGGTCTGCCTGTATTTTTGTACCGTTAATATAAATCATTAAAAAGAAAGAAAATGGCAACAACAAAATGGGTATTAGACCCAATCCATAGTAAACTTTTGTTCAAAATAAAACACCTGATGATAACCAATGTAAAAGGTGAATTCAGAAAAATTTCTGCAGAAATTGACGGCGAGGATTTTACAAAATCTCGTGTTAAAGTAACCATTGACAGCTCATCGGTTTTTACCAATAACGAAGACCGCGACAATCACCTGAAAAGTGGCGACTTTTTCGATGTGGAAAAACACAAGGAGCTTACCTTCGAGTCAACATCGCTTGTTAAAACTGACGACGATGAATTTAAACTCAAAGGAATTCTTACCATTAAAGGTATATCAAAAGAGGTGGTTCTTGATGTTGAGTTTGGCGGAACCAACAAAGACCCCTGGGGAAATGAAAAAGCAGGATTTTTACTCACTGGAAAAATCAACCGGAAAGACTGGGGTTTGAACTGGAATGCTGCACTGGAATCTGGAGGTGTTTTGGTAAGCGATGAGGTTAAAATTCTGGCAGAAGTGCAGTTTATGAAACAAAACTAAGCACAAAGCCATTTTACAGAAGAGACAGAAAACAATAGGAAACAATTAATTAGTGTTCTTGACATGAATCAGTCATTAATAAAAACAATGCAAATAGCCAATACTAATTTTGCGCTATTATTACTTCGGGCCGGGGCAGCTTTGATGATGCTGACACATGGGGTTCCAAAACTGATGCAATTTTTTTCGGGTGAACCCATTGCTTTTGCAAGTGTTTTTGGGATGAGTACGGTTTTATCTCTTGCTCTTGCAGTATTTGCAGAAGTACTTTGTTCCATTTTTATATTATTCGGACTGGGGACCCGGCTGTCATCCATTCCGCTTATTATAACCATGCTTATTGCTGCTTTCCATATCCACGGTGCTGATCCCTTTTCCAGCAAGGAAAAGTCCCTGTTATTCGGATTAATTTTTATCGTTCTGTTACTAACAGGAGCCGGGAAATATTCGATTGACTATTTACTTTCAGAAAAGATGAAGAAAAGTCAGTAGTTGCATGATTACTTTGCGTACAAGAGAAAGAGGATGAAAAGAAAACACTTCTTAAAAACAATTTCGGTATTGCCGTTAACAGCTGTTACCATGAAAATGCAAGGATTAAATAAAATGACGGAGACCTTTGAAAATACCGAAAAAATGCCGGTACTTTTTCTTGGTCATGGCAGCCCCATGAATGCCATTGAAGAAAATGAGTTTGTAAGCGGATTCAGAAAAATTTCACAATCGTTTGAGAAACCCAAAGCTGTACTTTGTATTTCCGCGCATTGGGAAACCAGAGGAACGTTAGTCACCGCAATGAAGCATCCACGAACGATACATGATTTTGGAGGATTTCCTAAAAAATTGTTTGAGGTACAATACCCGGCTCCCGGGAGCCCTGAGTTAGCTGAAGAAACCAAAAACCTGGTACAAATGATTGAAATTGGGCTTGACCAAAAATGGGGACTGGATCACGGCGCCTGGTCGGTCATTAAGCAGCTGTATCCGGATGCAGACATTCCCGTCATTCAAATGAGCCTCGACTATACCAAATCGCCTGCCTAT
>JBKDZK010000821.1:0-8067 GCA_047971205.1 Draconibacterium sp. | reverse complement strand
AGAGGCTGACATCTCCCCTCAATGAGGGAGAAAAAGCGGAACCCCATGGGATAGCCAAGGGGAATTATTAGATTAAAGAAAAATAAACTCAGTGGCAAAAGCACAACCATTCAAACAACTGACTGGAAAGAAGGAGTTTACCACGTTCGTGTAAAATACAAAGGAGAGATTCTTCAAGGAAAGCTATTGAAGAAACAATGACAACCAGTAAAGTAACTCATCCCTCCAACATCGAAAACAGTTTTACCTTCATAGAAACCCATTCTGTCAACATCGAAGTTGTTCCTATCATCATCAAAACTAATTCCGTCAACATAGAAATTATTTCGGTCAACATAGAACAATATTTTATCTTCATCGAAAACAATTCTGACAACATCGAAATTAATTCTCTCATCATCGAAAACAATTCTTCCTTCTTCGAGATTAATTCTTCCTTCATTGAAATCAATCCGATCAACATTGAAACATTCTTCCTCCCCCGAAAAGGTACAGCACAGTACCCCTTTGTTTACAAATACCCGGATTCTTTGGATACTGCGACCATGAATGGAGGCCACTTTCAACTTTCAACCCTAAACATCCGGCTCATTTGACTGTTTTTCCTACCTTCGCTCCCTAAATTCAACAAAATGGAATCCTGGTCATCAGAAATAATACAAACAATTGATTCGAAACTCGAAAATGAGAAAGACCGCGAGCTTCGGTTTTTCCGGATCGAGGAATTTAAACGAAACATCGGGCGCGTGGATCAATTCTCAAAAAATTGCCCGGTCTGTCAGAAAGAACAGATCAACATTAAGGAAGCAGTTGAGTCAATCGACGAGGCCGTTGGAGTCCCCGGAAAAACACGCCGCAACTACGACCGACTGATCAGCCGCCTTTCAAAACACATGCAAAAGGAACATGGATTTTATCCGCCCTTCCATTTTAGTTACCAGCATGCGCTTTATGGCTTGGTAGCCGGATTTCTGGTTGGATTCGTACTGATGAAGCTGGTGCCTGCTTACGGCTTCGGGTTGATGGCCACAGCGGTCAGTGTGGGATTGATTGTTACCTACATCACCGGGAGCATCAAAGACAAGCGAATCCGACACGAAAAAAGAATCATGTAGTTTTCAACAAAAAAAGGCCAATTCGTAAAAAGCTTCTAATTTTAGGAGCTGTTTTGAAATCACGAGTAAAAATCAGATGCAGTTTCTTGTTATAGAAGGAAATATCAGTGCAGGAAAAACAACCCTCACCAAAATGATAGCAGAAGAATACAATGCCAAACTGGTATTGGAACAATTTGCTGACAACCCTTTTCTTCCGAAGTTTTACGAAGACCAGGAACGTTATTCCTTTCCACTCGAGTTATCATTTTTAGCCGATCGGTATACGCAAATCAAAAACGAGGTACTGAACCTCGATTTGTTTCACTCTTTCCTGGTGGCGGATTACTATTTTGCGAAAACCGCCATTTTTGCCCAAAACACGTTGAAGTCGGATGAGTACCGGCTGTTCCGTCAGATTTTTGATATTGTTTTTGAGTCGATGCCCAAGCCCGATCTCTATGTTTACCTGCATGCAAACGTAGACCGGCTGATGAGTAATATCGCCAACCGGGGCCGCGATTACGAAAAACACATCACTCCCTCCTACCTCGACAACATTGCCAAAGGCTATTTTAATTTTTTTAAACAAATAAACTCATTTCCCATGCTGATAATCGACACAAATGGCATTGATTTTGTGAAAAACCCGCGGGATTATGAGACGCTAAAATCAGCAATTTTTGACACTAAATATAAATCTGGTATTAACCGTTTAATATTGTGAGAAAAAAAGCTTTAGCTACTTTCAAAAACTAAAAAGCTTATTATTTTTGTGGACTTACTAATAATTTTAAAATCACTGAAATATTATCTGTTATGAAGAGGATCAACTTTAAACCTTCTGTCCTGATTGTAGCGGCTGCTGTGGTGTTGTCAGGCTGTTCAGGGCTTAATAAAATGAAAAAAAATGCCGATCAGATTAACTTCAAGGTCACTCCCGAAGTTCTGAAGTCGCACGCCAGCGAAGTTGACGTGGCAATCAATGGCCGTTTCCCCGCCAAATACTTTCATAAAAAAGTTACTTTAACCGCTACTCCGGTATTGAAATACGAAGGTGGCGAAACTGAATACCAACCCGTCACTGTACAGGGCGAAAGTGTTCAGGCCAACAACAAAGTAATTTCGTACAACGGTGGTAGCGTATCGTACAAAGATGCGGTTCCGTTCAAAAAAGACATGTCGAAATCGGAGTTGTATGTAAACATTACTGCAACACAAGGTGCGAAGTCGGTTGATTTTGCTCCGATCAAAGTTGCTGACGGTGTACTGGCAACCAGCGAAAGGGTGGCAAGCGTTCCAAAACCGATCATGGGTGTTGTTCGCGAAGCCAATACTTCGGGCAAATACGATCCGAACATCGACGCTTTCCAAAGAATTGTTCCGGACGAAATGATGGCTGACATCAAATACCTCATCAACCGCTCGAACCTGAGAAAAGATGAAACAGAGAAAAGCGAAGTAAAAGCGTTGCAGGATTATACCCAAAAAGCCAACGAAAACGATCGCATTGATCTGAAAGACGTAGAAGTATCAGCTTATGCATCTCCTGACGGAAGCATTGATCTGAACACTGAGCTGGCTGCAGAAAGAAAAAATACCTCTTCAGCATTTTTGGCTAAAAAATTAAAAGAAGCCGGTGTGAATGTTGAACTGAAAACAAAATACACTCCGGAAGACTGGGAAGGATTCAAGGAACTGATGGAAAAATCAAACATCCAGGATAAAGAACTGATCCTTCGCGTACTTTCTATGTACAACGATCCGGAAGTTCGTGAACGCGAAATCCGTAACCTGAGTGAAACGTTTACCGATGTAGCTGCTGACATTCTTCCGCAACTGCGTCGTGCAAAAATGATCACTTCGGTTGACCTGATCGGAAAAACAGATGAAGAGTTGAAAGCTGCTGCAAAAGCAGATCCAGCTTCTTTGACTCCTGCTGAGTTGATTTACGCAGCAACCTTGTTTGAAGACCTGAACGACCAACTGGAAATTTTCCAATCGTTTGTAAAAGTTTATCCGAACGACTGGAGAGGTCCGAACAACGTAGGTTATGTACTGGCCAAACAAATGAAATATGCCGACGCAAAACCTCATTTCGAAAACGCTGAAAAGCTGAAAAACAGTGAGCCGATCGTGAAAAACAACGTTGGTACCATTGCATTGGTTGAAGGCGACGTTGCCAAGGCTGAGTCATTGTTTGGTGCTGCTTCCGGAGCAGGCGAAGAAGTGAACTACAACCTGGGTATTGTAAGCGTAAAAAAAGCAGAATACGACCGCGCAGTTCGTTACTACAGCAAATACCAGGATCCGAACACAGGTTTGGCAAAAATTCTGGCTGGTGACAACAACGGAGCATTGAAAGATCTGGATGCTTGCGAAATTCCGAATTGCTGGATGACTGAATACCTGAAAGCAGTAATCGGTGCACGCACAGCCAAAGAAAGCTTGTTGTTCGACAGCTTGAAAACAGCTTGCGACATCAACCCAGGCTTGAAAGCCGAAGCTAAAGTGGATATGGAATTCGCCAAATATTTCAGCGATCCTAAATTCAAAGCAATTGTTGACTAAGTAAGTATCGACAAAATACCAAAAGGCAATCCGGAGTTCCGGGTTGCCTTTTTTAATGAATTGAAAAATTGCTAAACTGTTTCGGAAGAAGGTGTCTCAAAGGTGAAGCATATCTGTTCTATAAAGTAAAATGTAAAAACGGCAAGTTTTGTTAATATCTCTTTTGCGCCTCAGCCTCAGCCTTAGCCTTTTTAACCTTCTTTTATGACAAAATCACTTTGTTAACCCACCGAAAAACCCTATTTTCCACGCTCATAAAAAACTGCACTATTATGGAATATATCAATAAATACGTTGAAGAAAACAAAGACCGTTTTCTGGAAGATCTTTTTGAATTGATCCGGATTCCGTCGATCAGTTCAGAAAAAAGCCACAAGGAAGACATGTACAAGGCAGCCGAATACTGGAAGCAAACCTTGCTTTCGGCCGGGGCAGACAAAGCCGAAGTGTATGAAACCAAAGGTAACCCGGTTACTTACGGCGAAAAAATAATCGATCCGGCACTGCCTACTGTTTTGGTGTATGACCACAAGGATTTTATGACGTTTTATCAGGTTATCCTGTGGTAGTAGCCACCGTTTGAACCCGAATTCCGTGAAGGAAAAATATGGGCACGCGGTGCCGACGACGATAAAGGGCAAAGCATGATGCATGCAAAAGCGTTTGAGCTGATGGTAAAAACCGGAACTCTACCCTGCAACGTAAAATTTATGATTGAAGGTGAAGAAGAAATTGGGTCACCCAATTTACCTGCCTGGTGTGAAGCCAACAAGGAAATGCTAAAAGCTGATGTGATTCTTGTTTCTGATACTTCGATGATCGCTCCTGACAAACCATCGATAACTACCGGTTTGCGCGGACTGGCTTACTGGCAAGTGGAAGTAACCGGCCCTAACCGCGACCTGCACTCCGGGTTATTTGGCGGAGCAGTTGCCAACCCAATCAATGTGCTTTCGAAAATGATTGCACAAATGACCGATGAAAATGGCCGGATTACCATCCCCGGATTCTACGACGATGTACTGGAGGTTTCGGCAGAAGAACGCGAACTGCTCGGACGTGCTCCGTTTAATGTTGATGAATACAAAAAAGCCATTGATGTAGAAGAACTGGCCGGAGAAAAAGGATTTACGCCAATGGAACACACCGGCATCCGTCCGTCGTTTGATGTTTGCGGAATATGGGGCGGTTATACCGGAGAAGGTGCGAAAACCGTACTTCCATCCAAAGTATTTGCCAAAATATCAACCCGTTTGGTGCCCGACCAGGACCATGAAAAAATTGCGGTTCTGTTCAAAGAGCATTTTGAAAGCATTGGCCCCAAATCGGTAAAAGTAGAAGTGACTTCGCTGCACGGCGGTCCGGCTTATGTTTGCCCGATTGATATTCCGGCCTACCAGGCTGCAGAAAAAGCTTACACCGATGTGTACGGCAAACGTCCGGTTCCGGTGCGTTCAGGTGGCAGTATCCCAATTATTTCTTCGTTCGAGAAAATTCTGGGGATCAAATCGGTACTGATGGGATTTGGTTTGGAGTCGGATGCGATTCACTCTCCCAACGAAAACTATCCACTGGAGCAGTTTTACAACGGCATTAAAACCATTCCGTTGTTCTACAGGTATTTTGCGGAAATGAATAAATAGATCAAAACATCTTGGGATAATTCAGGGAGCCGTTCTTTAAACAAGAGCGGCTCCTTATTTTTTTATCATTGCTTTATCAATTCGAGGTACATCAGTTCCATTCCATTCCAGTCGGAAGCCTCCGGTTTTAGTCCGATAAGCTGATCTCCTGCCTCACCAATGGTAATGGTACCGAGGTTGACCCCATCAAAGCGATCACCAGTTGCCGGAATATTTGCCTGAACATTATTTTCTCCTAAAGAAATATTCAGCGTGTTGTCCTCCTCGCATTTTACCAGAGCTTCCAATTTGTAGGTGCCGGCTTCAGGCGTTGTAAACACCCACTCTAAACGGGCATTTCTATCTACCCAATTGGTGATCACCGATTCGGTGCCTTTCCCTTCCAGTGCGGCATGCTGCCCATAACCGGGGTTGTAAATGTCGGCAAAGTCAGCTGGTAATAACACCCGTCCTTCCATCAATTTAGGTTGGTTACTGCTAACTTTTATTCCGCCCTTGGTTTTTACCACCACCACGGTATTTATTTCGTCGAAGATAACCGAAGGGGCATGAATGTTCAGGTTTCCGTCGTCAAATTTCCAGGCAAATGACTGTTTGGGGTTCGCCAGCAAATATACATTGCTCACCCGCGTATCCAGTCCGGGAACGGTTAAGATACCATCTTTCGACCAGTCAAAAACGTGCAGGTAAAGATTGGTTCCGCTCTTGGTTTCTTTCACGGTACACCTTCCCCAGGGCAGTTTAAAGAACGGGCTGGCCGATGTTCCGTAAATAGATTCTCCGTTCTGCTGCATCCAGTTGCCGATTTCTTTTAGCCGTTCGATGCTGGGCTCCGGAAATTCGCCTTCAGCCGTTGGACCTATGTTCAGCAAAAGATTGCCTCCTTTACTCGCAACATCCACGAGCATTTTTATCAACTCTTCACCCGATTTCCAGTTATCATCGTACCACTTGTACCCCCAACTGGTGTTCATGGTCATACAAACCTCCCAATCGTAATCGAGCCCCGTTGGCGGCACGTGCTGCTCCGGAGTAGAAAAATCGCCGGGCCAGGGTCTGTAAAGCCGGTTGTTGGTAATCAAGTCCGGATAATCATTCACCACATTCTGAAGTGTTTGAGCAGCTTCCTCGGTCATTCCCCACGGCGTATCCCACCAAAGAATATCAAGGCCTCCGTAATTCTCCAGAATCTCCTTTACCTGCGGCAAGGCTTTCGAGTCAACATAATCCATCAGGGGAGCTTTTGGCATCTCCGGGTCCCAATGAGGCTGCTTGTCACTGTTTCGGTAAGTTCCGCCGGGCTCGTGCCAGTCTTGCGCCTGCGAGTAATAAAAACCGAGCCTTATCCCGTATTTCTTACAGGCATCCGCCAGTTCTTTTAACGGGTCGCGATCAAAAGGTGTGGCATCCACAATGTTGTATTTGCTGGCTTTTGAATGAAACATGGCAAATCCATCGTGATGTTTCGAAGTGATTACAATGTATTTCATGCCCGCGTATTTTGCCAGCTTTACCCATTGTTCGGCGTTGTAGTTTGCCGGGTTAAAATTCTCAGCCAGCTTTTCGTAATCTTTTACCGGAATTTTTGCGTTGCACATAATCCACTCACTAATTCCGGGAATACGCTCTCCTTTCCACTCGCCGGCGGGTTCGGCGTAAAGCCCCCAGTGGATAAACATTCCGAAACGGGCATCGCGCCACCACTCCATTTTCTGATCGTGTTTTAAAGTCGCTTCATCTTTTTGCGGTTCTTTGTTCCGGGGAGAGCAGGCCATCAGAACAAGTATCAATCCAAGAGCAAGTGGTAATTTCATTCCGGTAGTCGTTTGTGTATAAATTAATAGTCTTGATTTTGACTTAAAATTACAAAATCAATCTGTCTGAATATCAGTATTGAGCTACCTAAAATAAACAGGCCGGATAAAAATTTACATATAAAGATATAAGTTTTAACACTTGAAAAAAGAAATCCAACATAAATCAGCTAAGCAATATTGTTTAGGAAACCTTTTTGGTAACCAGCGTGGCATCTTCCATAATTACATCGTAGAAGTAACCGGCACCAAAATCTTTTTCCAGCGTAAGTTTTCCTTTAAAAGTTACTTCACTGCCCACTTCCACTTCTGCTTGTGTTGTAATGGTTAAATCGAACTTATCGCCGCTTGACGTGCCGTCCTGGATATGCACCCAGTTTTTCCCCATTACCTGCTCATTTACTTTTACCACCTTTCCGCGAATTTCAAATTCCTCGCTGGTCAAATCAGCTCTTTTGGCAAAAACATCGGCAATGGTAAGTTCGCCTTCGGCTTTTTCCATTTCCACTTCTTCGCTGTGCACACTTACTTTCCCGCTGTGACTGGCCGGCATTTCAGCAGCCATTGCTTGTCCACCCTCGCCTCCCAGCGGAGTTTTGCTTATTTGATTTACAAAATAGATCACTTCGAAGGTACGATCAATCTCCTTGCTGTGGAAATTGGTCATCTGAAGCGCTTCATCGTAATAAAACACATCACCCGGTTTTGCTTCCTGGTAGCTAACTGCCACCCAGCGGTCGGCCATGTTTTCTTTTACATTCAGATAGGTATAGGTTTTACCCTGAACCACCTCTGTCACTTCAAAAAGATTTTGATTGGCTTGCGCCACACTCTGCGCCTGTTGAGGGTTTTTATTCTGAACGCATGCACCCAGCACAAAAACGGCCAGTACGATTAACGAGATTAGTCTTAACTTGTACATCATTTTTTAATTTATTCTGTTTG
>JBKDZK010000820.1:0-3416 GCA_047971205.1 Draconibacterium sp. | reverse complement strand
GAGAAGAAAACAACCGGGGATTCTTTTTGCGGGATGGTGGGTATTATTGGGCCGCCAGCCAGTACTTCGATTTGGCCGTGCAGGCTGATATTTATTCAAAAGGCTCGTGGGGAGCCCGGGCAAAAACCAGTTACCGTCAGCGTTACAGGTTTAGCGGAAACTTTAGTTTTGATTATGCCATAAATAAGTACGGAGAAGAAGGATTTGATACCTATTCAAAATCAAAGCAATTCAAACTGGTATGGTCGCACACACAGGATGCCAAGGCCAACCCGAATCAGACTTTTTCTGCCAGTGTAAACCTTTCATCGAGTGGTTACGACAAGCAAAACGCCTACAACACCCAGGATTACCTGACCACCACAAAATCGTCAAGTATATCGTTTTCGCGTCGTTTCGAGAATACGCCTTTTAATATGTCGATGAACCTTCGGCATTCGCAAAATACGCGCGACAGTACCATGTCGCTCTCGTTTCCGGAGATGACATTTAGTATGGCGAAAGTATACCCGCTACGGAAAAAGAACAGAAGTGGAAAACTGAAGTTTTACGAAAACTTCGGGATCAATTATACGGGAGATTTTAAAAACACGATCACAGCAAAAGAAGATGAAATTTTATCCAGTTCTTTTGCTACCGACTGGAAAAACGGAATAAAGCACAAAATTCCTATTTCGTTCCCGAGTTTTAACCTGTTTAAATACATTAATTTCAGCCCGGGGGTTACTTACAACGAAAAATGGTACTTCAAAAAATACGAGTACGAGTACGAAGAAGGGGCCAATTACGCCAACAATCCGTCAGGAATTCCCAGTACCGTGCGGGTAGATACCGTTACGGGGCTGAACCGTGTTTATGATTATGCCTACAGTGTAAGTGCATCCACCAATATTTACGGAAGCTTTTTGCCACGTAATCCCAACTCAAAGGTGGTGGGTATCAGGCATAAAATGACCCCGTCGATTTCGTTTAGTTACCGCCCCGATTTTGGACAAGACAAATTTGGATACTGGCACGAAGTTCAGGTGGATAGTTTGGGAAATACCCGGTACCTGGATTCAAACTTAGGTGGTATTTACGGAGGTTCTCCCGGAAGGGGAGAGTCGGGATCAATTTCGTTCTCGTTGAGCAATAACCTGGAGATGAAAAAACTGGACACCCGAGATAGTACCAAAACGGATGGAGAACAGAAGTTCCGGAAGGTAAAACTGATCGATAACCTGAGTCTTAGCACTTCTTACGACTTGATTGCCGACTCTTTAAACCTGGCTCCCATTTCTATTCGCGGGCGTACAACGGTTGCCGGGGTTAGTATTAATGCCGGTGCCACACTCGATCCGTATATGGTGGACGATAACTACCGGAAGATTCATAAATATACCTGGAACGAAAGAAGTGGTTTGGGAAAATTAGGACGTTTGACGCGTGCCAACCTCTCGTTTGGAATGACGTTTAAGTCAAAAAATAAATCAGGGAAAAGCAACCAGGGAGGTGGCGATGAATTGGGAGATATGGGGGTTGTAGAAAATGATGAAAATATTCCTCCGGTGGAAGACGATTTGCTGCCTGTGACGTTTGATAACTATGTTGACTTTAGTATGCCATGGGATTTTGGATTTGATTACAGCATGAACTATACGGGTAAATCAGCCTCAACTCCACACGGAAAGGTTTCTCAAACGCTTGGATTCAGAGGAAACCTTAGTATTACGGAAAAATGGAAGCTGAGTATGAATACCAACTTTGATATTCAGGCGGGTGAATTTTCATTTACCACTTTCAATCTTACGCGCGATTTGCACTGCTGGGGAATGTCTTTTAACTTTGTTCCCTTTGGTTTCCGAAAGAGTTACAGTTTCACCATTAACGCAAAGTCGTCGATGCTCTCGGATCTGAAACTGCAGAAACAAAAAAGTCATTACGACTATAACTTCTAAAAATCAATTTTATGAAACGGATTATTGCAACGGATAAAGCTCCACAGGCCATTGGCCCATACAGCCAGGCAGTAGAAGTTAACGGAACGCTTTATATTTCCGGTCAGGTACCGCTCGACCCTGCAACAATGAAGATTGTAGAAGGCGGGATTCAGGAGCAAACACAACAGGTGATGAAAAACATTGGTGCGATTCTGGAAGCCGCCGGTTATTCGTTTGAAGACGTGGTAAAATCAACCTGCCTCCTGAGCGATATGGCCAACTTCAAACCCATGAACGAAGTTTACGGATCGTATTACACACAAAACCCTCCGGCAAGAGCTGCATTTGCAGTAAAAGAACTTCCGCTGGGTGTGCTGGTCGAAATTGAGACCATTGCCGTGAAAGCTTGATGAAGATTAATAATTTTCTGAATGAAGAAATAGAAAAAGGGGGAACAGTTACTGCTCTCCCTTTTTGTTTGGTTCGCCCGGCATGGGCGATAACTCTGGCGTGTAAGTCCTGAACACGCTTTAATAGTGGGAGTGTTAGCTTAAGACAAGGGTGTCCTCCGGGACGTGGAATCTGAAAGAAGTCGGCTGCAAATTCTCGCTCTGACGAACAGAAACCGGATATAAGGCAGTTGCATGTGGGCGAGTTTACCAAACAAAACGAAGCCCCAGATTATCCGGAACATGCAGGTGTAAATGCTATTTTTTTGAAAAGCTTAAGTGTTGATTGACAGCCCGGTCAACTTGTGTTTCCTGAAGTTCCTGCATTATTTTGGCGGTAGAATCGGCAATGTTGTAAAAAAGCCGGAGTTGCTGTTTTTTTAATCCCGAGTCGGTAGTGACAATTTGTTGCTTTAGTTCCAGTAGTGTAGGGGAGAGATTACTTGTATTTCCATGAGTTTTGCTTTGCAGGTAGCAGCCTGCCTCATCAAGCACCGCATTTACCCGTTCCATTATTTCCTGCATGTTTTCGATACCGGGAAGATGGGTTTCGCGGTGAGCTCCCAAAGCTGAAATATGTGAAAGTAAAGCATGATTCAGGTAAGTGATCGTAAAAGCATGTTTCATCAATTTGCGCTTGCTTTTGGGTTCCTGACGCAAGCTGTTCCAGGCCAGTGCCAGTTTGTTATCCGCCAAATGAGCCTCTCTACGGGCAAGCCGGTACGCGAGATCATCTTGGCTGGTCTCTTTGTATTCATGCAAAATTTCCTGCAAATAGGCCCTGTTTTTTTGCATAGCCTTGGAAATTAATTCAGGCATGCGGCGGTACTGCCATCCGGGCCACAGAAAACGTATGACGATAAACGACAAAGATGCACCAAGCAAGGTGGCGATTAAGCGGGGCTCCAGAATATGTAACCCGGCATCTTTCGAAATAATATTGAAAGCGCTGATAACAAAAGTAGTTACAAAGATCACCGCCACCGAATAGTTGGTTTTCAGCCAGTAAAAGAAGGCCATCGCAGAGCCCAGCATTAAAAGAACCTGC
>JBKDZK010000819.1:0-3511 GCA_047971205.1 Draconibacterium sp. | reverse complement strand
ATTACAGAAAGGAGCCGGTAAAGGCTATTCAAAAGTGATTAAAATGGTGAAATCGGAAAAAACCGGCGCCTACACTTTTAAGGAAGAAATTGTTCCGAACGACGACGTTAAAACTTATTTTCAAAAATAAGAAAATATACTGAATAACAGGAAAGCTTTCATATTAATGAAAGCATTTTTTGTGCATTGCTTGTAGATGTAAAAACAGGTTTTTACAGGCCTGTTGTTTTCACAGATAAGAATTTGCGGCCAGCTTCGCCAGAACCGGGAACAATCAAAATAATTGTATTACTTTAGCCTGCAAATCAAATTAAAACAATGGGCTTATTTGGCATTTTTAGCAGAGAGAAGAAGGAGAGTCTGGATGAAGGACTTTCTAAAACCAAAGAAAGCGTATTCAAAAAATTAAGTCGTGCCGTTGTTGGTAAATCAAAGGTTGACGACGAAGTGCTGGATAATCTGGAAGAAGTATTGATTACTTCGGATGTGGGCGTTGATACCACACTTAAAATTATCGGTCGTATTGAAGAACGTGTTTCGCGTGATAAATATATGGGCATTGGCGAGTTAAACGGCATTCTGAAAGAAGAGATTGCCGCCTTGCTCGAGGAAAACAATTCGGCTGATATTGACGATTTCGACCTTCCCAAATCTGATGCGCCTTATGTAATTATGGTGGTGGGTGTTAACGGAGTGGGTAAAACCACCACCATTGGTAAACTGGCCTATAATTTCAAACAAGCCGGTAAATCGGTTGTGTTGGGAGCGGCTGATACATTCAGGGCTGCTGCCATCGATCAACTTGAAATATGGGCTCAAAGAGTAGACGTACCCATTGTGAAGCAAAAAATGGGCTCTGATCCTGCCTCCGTTGCATATGATACATTATCGTCGGCTGTGGCAGGTAATGCTGATGTTGTGATTATCGATACCGACGGACGTTTGCACAACAAATTTGGTTTGATGAACGAGCTGTCGAAGATCAAAAAAGTGATGCAGAAAATTGTTCCGGATGCTCCGCAGGAAGTATTGCTTGTATTGGACGGTTCAACCGGGCAAAATGCTTTTGAACAGGCCAAACAATTTACAAAGGCTACAGAAGTGAGTGCGCTGGCGCTTACGAAACTCGACGGAACAGCCAAAGGGGGAGTGGTGATCGGTATTTCCGATCAATTTAAAATTCCTGTAAAATACATTGGCATAGGCGAAAAGCTTGAGCATCTGCAGATCTTCCGTCGCCGGGAGTTTGTTGAATCGCTTTTTTCGTAAACCGATCCCAGGGCAAATCTATACCAATTCTTCAGTAGAGGCCAGGCATGTCTGGATGGTTTGAAGAAGTTTATCCCGGTTTATCGGCTTTTCGATGCATGCATTGCCCCCAGCTTTTAGAAATGTGAACTGACTGCTCTTCGGTAATTCAGCGGTTTGCCCAATGATGCAAACTTTTGAATTGAAAGTGCGGATGGTCTGAGTGGCCGTTTTTCCGTTCATTTCAGGCATTTTCATATCCATTAAAATAAGATCGGTGTCCGGCTCCTGTTTAATCAGTTGTACGATCTCCTCTCCGTTTTTAGCTCTTTTTATGCTGGCCGCAATATCCTGAAGCACGTGCACCAGGAGACGGTAGGAAATCTCGTCATCCTCGGCTATCAAGATCCGAAGATTGTTTAAAACCGTATCGTTTAGAAGATGGCTGGTTAAGCGTTTCTTCTCACAGTGATGCAGGTGGTTCAGGTTGGGAAGAATCACCCCAAAAGTACTTCCTGTTCCGGGAGTTGAATGCAAACTGATCGAACCGTCCAGAAGTTTTACATATCCTTTCGAAATGGAAAGCCCTAAACCGGACCCTTCGTAGCCGCTGGAATGCGAGGGATCGGCCTGGATAAATTGTCCAAATACTTCGTTGTGCTTTTCTTCGGGGATTCCGATGCCTGTGTCGGCTACCGATAGATGAAGTTCGTTCGATTTAAATTCGTATTCAACAGTTACTTGCCCGGCCTTGGTAAACTTGATGGCATTTTTGATCAGGTTCATGCCAATCGAATTCAGCTTTTGTTCATCGGTGCAAAAGTAATTGTCACTTTCCGGATTTTTATCCAGAAATAGCAGCATAATGCCTTTTCGCTGAGCTTCTATGATAAAAAAACGTTCCCATTCTCTGATCATTTTTCGAAAATCAATGCTCTCAATCTTTACTTTTTCTACGCCTGCTTCAATTTTTGATATTTCAATGATGTTGTTGATCGTTGTTAGCATGCGTTCGCCACTCTGCCTGATTATATCAATAAACTGGAGCTGTTCTTCATTGTTTTGAGCATGTTCCTTCAGTAGTTCAGCAAAACCAAGAATACCATTCATGGGAGTCCTGATTTCGTGGCTCATGTTGGCTAAAAAGGCCGATTTCATTTTTTCACTTTCGACGGCCTTTTGTTTTTGCTCTTTTAATTCGGATAATATGTGGGAGTTGAGTTCCAGCTGTTGTTGCAAATCCCGCGTCTTCTTTTTTACTCTTACCTGCAGTAGCCGGTTTGCTGCCATTAAAAGAAGAATACTCAGCGAAGCCAAAACGCCTACAAAGATGATGTACCTCAGATAAGTTGTCCAATCATTTCTTTCCTGGTAATACGGAGCGATCCATTTATCGTAAATACGATTGTATTCGCCGTTTGCCATAATAACTTCAAGGCCGTTGTCCAGCATGTCGGCCAGTTCGGGGGCCGAACGGTTTACTTTGAAGCCGATGCTTTGTTCCAGTAAAACGTGAGAGGTATTGTAGATGTAGTCTTTTTCCATTATATCAGCAAAATACAACCCTCTGGCTCTTTTGGAAATGGCACAGGTTACATCCGGCCGGTCGAGGCTACTGATCAGGTTGCTGTAACTGTTAACGTATAAAAATTCGGCATTGGGATTTAAGGAAAGAATGTAATGCACTAAAACATCGTTTTTATACAGGCTTATCAACGGTTTATGGGCTGTGCGAATAAACTCAGGTGTAATTTTTTTTACAAAATTGCGGTTGTAAAGAAAACAGTGAGACGTATTGACGATGGAGCGTGTATAAAGATATTCGTTGTCGGGATATCCCGGATAGTTGGCTCCTCCGATCGCCTGTATTTCGTTGTTCTTCAGTTTCGCGTTTATTTGGTCCCAGGTCCCGGTTTCCAGTTCAATATCGATATCATAAAGAGTGCTGATGGCTTTAACTATATCAACATTAAAACCGGTGATTTCATTTTTTGAATCCTTAAAGCTGTAAGGGGGATAATTATCGCTGATCATTACTTTGTATTGGGAGAAAGCATTTAAATGCATGAAACAAAGTAGAACTAAAAGAGTCTTGGTGAAGGTTTGCATTTTTTTGGTCGCTTTTAACAAATCTAAAAAAAAGGTATCTATTCAGGTCAAAAATAAGTTGATTTTCTGAAACTTAAAAAATTTCATCTTCCTGTTGATAAACTTGCCCCTTCGCAGGCAAATTTGTTCATATCTATCTGGTCATCCTGATTTG
>JBKDZK010000818.1:0-3312 GCA_047971205.1 Draconibacterium sp. | reverse complement strand
TTTTTAAGCGGGTGCTCGAAAAAACAGTCAAGTCAAACCTCCTCGAAGGTTGGCCAAACCTGGAGGTATTAACCCACTGACGCGTTAAATTTGACCCCTACCGAGAGAAGTACCAGAAACTGATTCCCAGTCCGCAGATGCATTACATTGAAACCTATAATGCGTCGGAAGGATTTTTTGGAATCCAGACCAACGAACACCAGGACGATATGCTGCTGATGCTCGACTATGGTATTTTCTACGAGTTCATCCCGATGTCGGAATTCGGCAAAGAAAATCCGCAGGTGCTGGGGCTGGAAGAAGTGGAGCTGAATGAAAACTATGCCATGGTTATTTCAACCAGTGCGGGATTGTGGCGTTACGTGATTGGCGACACCTTAAAATTTCCGTGTCAATACCCGTTCAAAATACAAATTACCGGGCGCACCAAGCATTTCATCAATGCTTTTGGCGAAGAAGTGATCATCGACAATGCAGAACAGGCATTAAAAGTGGCCTGTCAGCACACCGGAGCCGTTATTAACGAATACACGGCCGGACCGATCTTTATCGGCGATAACCAAAAAGGCGCCCATCAGTGGATCATCGAGTTTGTGACATCGCCTGACGAGCTGGATCATTTTACCCGAATCCTGGACAACACGCTGAAAACACTGAACTCTGATTATGAAGCCAAAAGGCACAAAAATTTGACTTTGGAGATGCCCCATGTAATAGAGGCGCCCAAAGGAACGTTCTACAACTGGATGAAACAACGCGGTAAGATTGGCGGGCAAAACAAAATTCCCCGCTTGTCGAACGACCGCAAATATCTCGATGATCTTTTAAAGATCTTAGAGAAATAACCTGATTTTTTTATAATTTAGAATTTCAAATCAAAATTTTACCATGCACATAGCAATTGCAGGAAATATCGGAGCCGGTAAGACAACACTGAGCGAACTACTGGCGAAACACTATAAATGGACCCCTCACTACGAAGATGTGGATGAGAATCCGTATCTGAACGATTTTTACAATGATATGCAACGCTGGTCGTTTAATCTTCAGATTTACTTTCTGAATTCACGCTTCCAGCAAATCATTGATATCCGGAAATCGGGAAAAACCATTATCCAGGACCGGACCATTTATGAAGATGCCGAGATTTTCGCGCCCAACCTGCATGCCATGGGCTTAATGAGTACCCGCGATTTTAACAACTACAAAACGCTGTTCGACCTGATGGTGAGCCTTATTCAGCCGCCTGATCTGCTGATTTACCTTCGTGCTTCGATACCCACGCTGGTAAACCAGATTCAGAAACGTGGCAGGGAGTACGAAAACTCTATCAGGCTCGATTACCTGAAACAGTTGAACGACCGCTACGAAGCCTGGATCAACGGGTATAAAATGGGAAAATTACTGGTGATCAATGTAGATGACCTTGATTTTACTACCAATCCGGAAGACCTGAGTTATGTGATCGACCGCATCGATGCACAAATTCATGGATTGTTTTAGCTGCGAGCCACGAGCTTCAAGCTTTGAGTTAGAAATAGCTGAATCATATATAAAAAATAACCAACCGTTGCTACGATTGGTTATTTTTTTACACTGTTGTCAGGTTAGAGAACTACTTATGAAAAGATTCTTTCACTTCTCCGCCAAAAACCTGTCATCCCGATCGAAGAGAGGAATCTGTTCAAAGTTACCCGAACACTTCCTACGGAACACTGAGCACTAAGCTCTAATCTTCAGCAACAATTTTATTGATCTCAGCCATTACTTCAGTCCACTGATGATCGGGTAAATTAGGTCCCATTACTTCCACCACTTTCCCGGAAACCAGCGCGGCAATTTTTCCGCTAACTTCCATGGAATAACCGTTGGTAAGCCCGTAAAAGAAACCGGCAGCATACGCATCTCCCGCACCGGTAGTATCCAATGCTTTGGCAGGAACGATGCCAATACGCGTTACCACATCGCCGTGTTTGATCAGCGAACCTTCTTTACCCACTTTTACGATGGCCAGCTCGCAGTCTTTTGCAATCTCGTGCAGCGCCGCTTCGGGTTCGAGGCCGGTAAACGACCGCGCTTCCTCTTCGTTGGCAATCACGATGTCGACATTGTTTTTAATGAGGTCTTTCAAAAACTCAAGATTCGCGTCTACCACGTTAAAGCTCGAAAGGTCGATGACAACTTTCAGTCCGGCAGCTTTTGCTTTTTCAACACCTGCTTTGATCAGATCGTGGTTAAAAACCAGGTAACCTTCCATGTACAGGTATTTGTAGCCGTTAAACAAACCGGGCATATAATCGTAGGCCTGCAACTCGGAAGCCGCTCCCAGGTAGGTTGCCATGGTTCGTTCCGAATCAGGACTAACCAGCGCCATTACACGGCCGGTGCCACTTTCGCTGTAGGTCAGGTGTGTACGGAGTCCGCGTCTTTCAAAATCGTCTTTAAAAAGATCGCCCAGTTTATCGCGTCCCACTTTCCCCATGTAGCCGCCATTTCCGCCCATATTGGCCAGCGAACGCATGGTGTTGGCCACCGACCCACCGGTGGTCAGCTTACTGCTTTCGGAAAAAGTAGCCGCATAAATCTGCTGCGAACGCTCTGCATTTACAAGTGTCATACTGCCGCGGGGCAGGTTAAATGTTTGTAGCAGTGAATCATCTTTTATCACCGAAATTACATCTACCAATGCATTGCCGATACCCAGTACGGCAGGAATATTTTTGTTTATCATTATCTCTGTTTTGTTTTGAAAGCCCAAATATCAACATTTTACACGATTCACGAAAACCTCGCGAATTTTTCTTTGTGCACCTGACTGGCTATTGAGCGAAAAAGAGCGGCAGGAATAACCTGCCGCTCTTGAATATTATTCTCTGAAATTACTCTTTGACCACCTCCAGCGTTTGCCTGGCAATCTCCAGCTCTTCGTTGGTTGGGATAATCAGCACCTTTGTTTTTGCATTGTCGGTGTTGATTTCATGTACACCGTCTGTGCGGTTTTTGTCTTTTACTTCGTCCCACTCAATGCCAAGGTAGCCCATATCCTGACACACCAGCTTGCGGATAGACGTTTTATTTTCACCAATACCGGCGGTAAACACAATCGCATCCACACCGTTCATAATGGCTGCATAGCTACCAATAAACTGTTTGATGTGGTAAGCGTACATATCGCAGGCCAAGGCGGCGTTTTCATCCCCTTCATCCAGCAATTTTTCCACATCGCGCATATCGGTCTGGCCGGTTAAACCTTTCATACCACTTTCCTTGTTCAGCAAGTTCGAAATTTCGTTTACCGAGTAACCTTTCTGT
>JBKDZK010000817.1:0-6367 GCA_047971205.1 Draconibacterium sp. | reverse complement strand
AGACAAGAGATTTATTAGAACATAATCCTTTCAAAAACACAAGGATATTGACACCAAACGATTTTGAAAAGCAACTCGGAAAATAAGCCCGAACCGCTAACACTGCATTTTGCAAACTCCGTGAAAATGAAAGATAAACTAATTATTATTGTACTCCTGCTAATGAGCTGCGGAGCAATGGCACAGCAAGAAAACGGTCATCAATCTATTATAAAAGAAGAACTTATATTTGTGCCGCAACACGAACATGCCCATGGCAGCAGCCTGGTGGCCCTGCCCAACGGCGATTTGCTGGCCTGCTGGTTCCAGGGAAGTGGCGAGCGTAATTCCGATGATGTCCGGATTATGGGAGCCCGGCTCGAAAAAGGGAAAAAACAATGGAGTGCCCCTTTTCTGATGGCCGATACGCCCGGTTTACCCGACTGTAATCCGGTACTTTTTCTGAATAGTAATAACAAGCTTTTCCTGGTGTGGATTGCCGTGCAGGGAAACCGGTGGGAAGGCTCTATTTTGCGTACCCGTACCACTACGGATTACAACCAGCCCGGAGCACCACAATGGCAGTGGCAGGACAATATTCTGTTAAAACCCGGTGAGGAGTTTGTGCAGGAAGTGAGTCAAAAGTTTAAGGAAATGCCGCCGCTTCATAATGGCTGGGCAGGATATGCACCCAAGTACGATAACCTGATCGTGGAAGCGAGTAAAAACAAAGTAAACCGCAGCATTGGATGGATGTCGCGTATCAAGCCGCTTATTCTCGAAAGCGGACGAATTATCCTGCCCCTTTATTCTGATGGATACAACCTTTCGCTGTGTGCCATTTCTGATGACGACGGTGAAAGCTGGCGGCCCTCGAAACCCATTGTAGGCCGCGGGCCGATACAACCTGCCCTGGCACAGCGCAAAAACGGTAACATTGTGGCCTACATGCGCGACAGCGGCGATGCACCGGCCCGTGTACATAAAAGCACTTCGAACGATGATGGCGAAAGCTGGACCTATTCTGTAAAAACAGATATTCCGAACACGGCAAGCGTAGAGTTACTGGTGCTAAACGACGGTAGATGGGCTTTTGTGGGGAACGATATTGACGATGGGCGTTACCGTGTGGTGCTAATGCTTTCGGACGACGAAGGCGAAACCTGGAAATGGAAAGAATACCTCGAAAACGGCCCAAAAGAAAGCGGCGAGAGCTATTCTTATCCCTGTTTGATCCAAACTACAGACGGGTTGCTGCACATCACTTATTCGTCGCGCACGGGCGAAAAGGAAAAGTCGATCAAGCACCTGGTAGTGGATACCGATAAAATAAAATAACGATAGGACTGGAGTTACCCTGTGTAACCGTAACACTAATACACAACATATTAAACATTACATGGCAAAGCATATAATGTACTGATTTATCCCTTTGCCGGTCGAACAATCCAGCGAGAACCCGTGGAGCGCACAAGTTTTCTTTGCCACGTAGAGGTTCAATTCCGATGGTTTCCCGGCCCTGTCGGCATGTAACAACCGACTACCGGAACCAACATATTCGGAATTGACCAGCTGTGGCATAGTGTCTTTTATTGTCAGATTATCTGCTTCAATAACGATTTCAATGTGCCTTGGTGCCGGAAAACCACCTGACGGGGTTTCCAGTAAAGACAAAAAAGCAGTTGTCAGCAAATGTTTGTCGCCCTTAACATTGGGTGCCTTTACCTGGCCAATCCGGAAGTTTATCACATTGTCAGTACATTGCTCCTGTAATTGTTTAAATACGGATAATAATATCTTCTTAAAACTTAACCTTTCGAGGTTTAATTTAACCGCTTCCTTTTCAAACTTTAGCCAGTGCCTCATTTTATTGCTGTACTCAATCAAAAAGTCAGATTCCTTTTTCATCAGTCTTAAAAGTTCGGTATTTTCCTGGAGCTCTTTTTTTTGCCCCATTTCGTCAACAACTATTTCAATGGTACTGTTAATGGCCACAAAAGATGACCGTAAATCCTGTGCAATTGACGAATAAAAACCTTCTTTGGTATTTAGTAGGCATTGAATTTCATTTGAGCTTTTTTGTAATATCCTAAGATTCAGTGCCTGTTCCCTGCCTTTCTGCAAAAGTTCTTTTGGCGAAATGTTATGGCCGGTGTGGAGCGGGTGTAAAATGATATAAATCAACCCTTTGTTCTGAAAGCCGGTGGCCCGCAAATAAATGGAGAGGTTGGGGGAAATGGTTTGCGCCCAGATATCGGAATGGACGTCTTTTCGGACAGGCTCATGGCTTATGAGGAAGTTATTGTAAAAAAAGTCGAGAAAAGGGATCGAACTCAATGGTATAGTTTCCAGTAACTGCTCGTGTATAAGTAGTTTCTTAAACCAGGGCGGATTTTCGGACACGCTATGGAACAAAGGGCCTTCTATTTGTTCGAGTACCACTGTGTCAAGTTTACGTAAAGCAAGCTTAATTATGTTTTCATTTAGTTTTCTGTTGTACAATAATTCCCTATTCCCTTTCTCTATTTTTTGTTTTTGGCTTATCGACAATTCATGTGCTTTTTTAAATCCGAACCAAGTCAAATCATTAATGCATTTAATATAAATATTGAGGTACCCCGAATTATTGAACCGTATCCGCAATAATTCGATAGGTGCTTTTATGCCGATATAGCCCGAACCGCCCGGGAAAAAATCATCGATATTGGAATTGATTTCCGGGACAAGGTCAAAATAATCTCCAGCGCCTATTTTTGTTCCAACGATATTGCCTTCGGGGTTTACGGCAATAAGTGAGGCAGGATTGTCAAGTTCCAACAACTTCTTGTAAAATGGATCATTTAACTGTTCGAACACCATTGGTCATTTTATTTCCTAATGTTATGAATGCTGTTTGTACGCCCAATCCTGTCCTTGCACTAGTCCAGATAATATCTTCTTCATTGATGCCTATATCCTTAAGGTCTTGGTTGCTTATTTCGAAAAGAGGGCCTAAATCACTTTTATTGACCAAAACATTGTATGGGATATCGCCCACGGTTTGTTTTACGGTATCCATCAGTTCCCTGACTACTCCAAGGCTTTCGCGCCTTGTGGCATCAACAACAATAAAGTAACCACTGGCCCCCATGATATATGACGACCGGATGTTCTGGAAATTATCCTGTCCGTGTATGTCCCATATTAAAAGCCCCAGGTCGCTGTTATTGATTTTGATGTCTTTTTTGTCGATTTTCACCCCTATTGTAGTGTGGTATTTAAATGAGAAACTCTCATTGACAAATTGGTTAATCAAACTCGTTTTCCCAACGGCAAAAGATCCCAATAGGCATATTTTTTTGTTCGTCATAATGTATGTTTCTTATGCACCGGCTCAACAGCCCCTAAGCTTATAATCTCTTATTCTACAATCTATTGAATTAGTTTTATACGGATGTTAACCCTTCTTTTTTTGCTTTCATCTATATTCTCTGTTTCGGTTATTTTAGACCCCATACTCCTGATTTGGATTTTAATCTTGTCAATCCCATTTTTTTCCAGCTGTTCTTGTACTTTTTTTGCCCTTTTTTCGGCAATGTACAGATTGCTCCGGTTTGTCCCTTTAATATCGCTATGTCCGATCAACTCCAGCTGATAGTCAACTAAAAGGATTTTACAGAGCGAATTTAATTGCTCTAGTTTTGCTATAAGTTGGAGGCTTGATTTATGGCTCTCGGCGGTGAGCGAATCGCTAGAAGGCTTAAAATACAGTACGGTGTGTTCAATAGCTGAAATGTGTTGCCCGAGTTCTTGTTTGCTAACAACGTTTATCCCGTTATTTACTATTTCGTAAGAAGGGAACGCATTACCGGCCTGCCGGATTATTTTGTCGTAGGTTTCTTGGCCAATACTGCCTAAGAGTTCTATGGTTTGCCGATTAAAATTGACAGAGAAAGTCGAAGGGATTTCTATCCCCGAAAGCAATATTTCAGATAAATCGCTGTTATCGACCGCTCGGATAAGTTCCCATTCCATGTACAGCTTTGTACTGTTAATATTCCGCCCGGATGCAATTGTTATGGGCAATTTGCTGTTAAGTTTTCTTAAGCCTTTAATATATAATGTGCCACGGCTGGTTTTGCTGTGGGTTACAAAAATCCCCTCGCTTTGGTGTAAATCCTTTAAAAAATGGTTGTACCGGTATTGCACAATTCCCCACCTTACAATCAGGAAGACCAAAAATACGGCTGCCGCAGCAAGGACAACCGTAGCCAGACGAAACCTGTGCTTGGGTTTTTCGACATGCCTTTCATCTTTATAATGAAGACATTGCATTAAATCCGGCAGGCTCGGGCCATAAACCGAAGTGTCGCCGTTAAAATGCTTTAGCCGGACATTGAATTTAAGCTGTAAACTTTCTGCTGTTTCCAGGATAAATTTGCGCAAGTTATGCGGAGGAAAACCTTCTATTACAACGGCCAGTGAAATTTCTGGCTGCGTTTCGACCCAGATTTGGTTTTCGCCAACTTCTATCGAGTTTAAATTTTTGTCGCCTGCACCGGAAATGCTTTCCTGAACGAAACTTTTTATGGCCGACAACATGCTGCTTACCATGTTGGGGTCTTTAAGTAATTTCGTTTGGTGCGCCTCGTTTAAAAGCAAACCGGTTTCGTTGTGTATCAGCAGCACGTGCTTAATCTGGTATCCCAGTGTTTTTAGCATGGCAATCTCGCTGTATGGCTTGCCGGTAACCCACGAAAGGTAATGCCACTTTATCCCCTTTACCGTTAAGGTTTGGTCGATAATATTGTTTATCGATTGCAAAAGTTTCCCCAGTTCTATATTGATGCTCCGGCGGATTGTTTTGCCCAGTACGGGAGCAAGCACGTCGGTAATTAATTTGGGCTTACGGGTAAGCGTTTCTTCCACTACCTCTTAGATAAGGGGCACCAGCTCGGCCTGTATCTCATCCGTACCAGAGAGGGAATAACTGAGCGACAGCGGCAAAATCCTGGCTATTTCGCGCGCTAACAATTCGCCATCGTTCAGGAGCGATTTCAGAAAAATTAGCTCCTGCTCATTGAGTTTAACCAATATGTCCCTTATCTCGGATAACTTTTCCTTTTCCATCGGCCCCGGATTTAATCAGAATTGCTTGTTGTGACTATCGGATAAACTCAATCCTGGTTATCTCCGCTTATGGTAAGTGCCAAATCAGAAAGTAACAAAGCCAGCGATTTTCGGTCAACCTTGTCAATGCCAAGTTTTTGGGTCTCGGCCAACATCGAATTTTGCAGGTCCCGGTTTTGTTCGTCCATTTGCTTTTTTAAATTCAATACTTGCTCCGCCTGCGACCTTTTCATGTCGGCATAGTTGCTACTTGCTTCCTCCTGAAAGGCCTGAAGTGCAGTTCTGTTTAATTCTACCTGTTTGGACAAATCATTCAGTACCTGCTTGTTTTCCTCTATCAATTTTTTGCGGTCTGCCTCAAATTTATCTATGTGCCCGGTGAAAGTTTTGTTAAACTCATCGAATTGTGCATTAAAATCCTTGATAATCTTCTCGCTTTCTAACCTCAGTTTGTTTTCCAATTCCTGAAAACGCCTTTCAAACTCGGTAATATTGTTCCCAAACAATATGTCACGGATCTTACCAATATTTTCCTGCTCTCTTTCAATATCCTTTTCACTCATGTTGCAATGGGTTTAGTGCTATGTTTTTTTTTGTTACTACCGCTAAAGATAAAAATATATTATGAATAATACGAATCAAACAAAAGTTGCTTAAACCTACAATTCTCGCTACAGTTTAAGCCACACCGTAAATAAATATCCAAAACCTGGTGCTTGGCTCAATGCTGTCGGTAAAGATAAAGGCAAAAGCTCGGCAACAGCATTGTCCCAAATCAGGAAAAAATATCCATATATAGGAAAATATTGGGTTCGTTTTTTTTATCTGCCAAACGAACAAACTCAAAGAAAATAAGACAAGTAACTACTATTTAACCAAATAGGCACAAATAATAGTTTGTTACGATAGCTCTTGAAGCTCCTTTTTTCTAAAAACTGAAAATATTGGATTTTTCAGAAAAAAAACTCCCCGATAAATTTAGTCCCAAGCATATACAGCACATAGTGCTAAAAAAGATAAAATAAAAGATAAAATACCAGAGTTATGAAGAATTATTTACTTCTCGTTTTTTCATTTTGAAGGATGCCCCCCGGACAAGGCCGGCACTAAGCAACAATACCATAATGGCCAAATTACCATAGACAGTGGGCCGCACAAGCACCAAAACTAACACAAGCTGCTCTTTTATAGCAAAATAAGAATCCGGAAATCCAATTAATTAACAATAAATAATCTAGCTGATGAAAATAAGATATGCAATTAGCTTTTTCCTCTTAGT
>JBKDZK010000816.1:0-10700 GCA_047971205.1 Draconibacterium sp. | reverse complement strand
CAAACGATGGGTTCAGAATTAGTGAAATTATCAGGGATTTTAAAAAGTTTACTGCCAAGGCCGTCATGAAAATCATGAACGAAATACCTGAAAGCCGAAAAGAATGGTTGATGTACCGGTTTGAATTTGCCGGGAAATTTGATAGCCGGATCACTAAATATAAATTCTGGCAGGAAACAAACCATGCTGTTTTACTTGACAATACTAAAATGATCGATCAGCGAATCAACTATGTACTCAAAAACCCGGTGAGGGCTTTGATCGTTTCAGAACCACATGAATACCTGTTTAGCTCGGCGCGTGATTATGCTGGTGAAAAGGGGTATGTGAATGTACATACCGGAATTTAGTCGTTTTTTATAACTCAAAAGTGAGTTACAAACTCAAAAACTACTTACCCCTCGTTGCAAACGAGGGGAGGTATCAAGAATCTAATATGGTATCAAACATAAATCGAGATCAGCGAAAAGGCGATCAGGAAAATGGAGAGCAGGTAGTAGATCAGCACTTTGCGGTAGCGGCCTTTGCTGTCGTGGGTTTTGAGGGAAGAGATCAGCCCGAGGTTGGCAATAAACAGTGCAAAAAGCATGAGCACAATGTGCTCCACCGGCCACAGCCGTTTCGATACTTTTTCCGCTCCTTCTTCAATGCCCATGTAATTGAGGCCGGCGTCGGTGCCCAGGCCGGTGAACAGGATGATCCCAAAAATAAGTTGCAGGTAGAGGTTGATGATAAACGCGTACGACAGGAATCTGTCGAAGGTCGAAAATTCGCGTTTCTGCCGGATTCCACTTACCGAGCGGTAGATCAGCAAAACGGCAAACACCAGGAAACTCACGCTCACCACGTAATGAACGATTTTCACCGTGGGGATCATCAGGAGCATGGAAAACAGAAGTGTTTCGTTTATCATTATGAGTCTCTGTTCTACGTTTTAGACATTAAGTTTCACGCAAAGTACGCAAAGGTTTAATCCAAAGCACGCAAAAAACGGAAGTTGATAAATCTTACTCTGCGATCTTTGCGCTTCTTTTTCCTCTTTGTGTGAACCTTTTATTTTCTATTGTGACACCTATTTCCTATCCCTACCTGCCAGCCGGCAGGCTGGAATCCCCTGAAGGGGACTTAAGCCACCTGCCAGTCGGCAGAATTAAACTGTGTCACTTTCATTTCTATATTCATCAACTGTCGTTTTACTTCGACATGTTTTTCTGTCTGAACACTGAGCCCTGATCACTGCGAACTGTCCCTACCGTCCCCAGTTGGCCTGTTTGATCCAGTCGACCACAAACTTGGCATTTTCAACCGGAATACCCGGAATAAAACCGTGGCCTACGTTAAAGATCCATTTGTCGTTGGCGGTGCCAAATTCCAGGAAAGTTTCGAGTTTTTGCCCGATTGTTACCTGGTCAGCCAGCAAAATACGCGGGTCGAGGTTTCCCTGGATGCCCAGTCCGGGGTGCAGCATCGCACGGGCTTCATCAAGCGGAACCTGCCAGTCGATGCTGATAAAATCGGCATCTTCGGGGCCGAGGTATTTCAGGCCCACACCCAGTCCTTTGGGTAAAAAGATAACGGGTGTGCCGGTTTCCATCACCGCGGCTGAAATACGGCGCACATGCGGCATGATGAGTTCCATATACAGATCAACCGGAATTAACCCGGCGTGTGTTTCAAATATCTGAAAAGCGGCTATCCCGTGTTTTACCTGGTTTAGCGCGTATTCAATCGACAGGTTGGTGATCGCTTCGAGCAGCTCGTTGGCGAGGCTTTTGTTTTGGTACAGCAAAGCCACTGCATCGGGGAAGGTATGGTTGGTACCCAGCCCCTGCACCATGTAACAGAGCGTGGTAAACGGAGCTCCGCAGAAACCGATCAATGGAACATCGACCGGTCTGCGTTCTCCAATCCTATCAATTACGTTATATATATACTCCAGTTTTTGAGCGTCGGCCTTTAAAAACGACAGCGGATTGGCGACATCTTTCAGCGCCTTTTCAAAACGTGGTCCCGAATCGGTAAAGGCAAGGTTCATCCCCAGCGCTTCGGGAATCACAAGGATGTCCGAAAACAAAATGGCGGCATCCACTCCCAGGTCATGAACCGGGAGCAGGGTAACTTCAGCTGCCAGCTCGGGCGAACGCATCAGTTCGTGAAAACTGTGTTCTTTCCGCATTTCGAGGTACGAGGGAAGCACTCTTCCCGCCTGCCGCATAAACCACACCGGTGGCCGCTCTGTTTTTTCTCCCCGTAACGTTTTTTCGAAAATATTGCTCATGTCTATTTCTTCAGGTTTTGCAACGCTTTTTTGTTGGCTTCAATAATACAATCAATGTCTTGGTCGGTGTGTGCGTACGAAACAAACAAACACTCGAACTGCGAAGGTGCCAGGTAAATCCCGCTTTCAAGCGAAAGACGGAAATATTCGGCATATTTTTCAGTATCACAGGTCATGGCTTCGTCGAAGGAAGTCACCTGCTTTTCTTCGGTGAAGAACAGGGTCATCATCGATCCCACGCGGTTGAGTACTGCTGGGGTGCCTGTTTCTTCGAGGTTTTGCCGGATGCCTTTTTCGAGTTTGGCTGCCTTGCGTTCCAGTTCGCTGTAAAAGTCAGTTGTTTCGTTGATCATCGTCAGCATGGTGATCCCTGCCGCCATTGCCAGCGGGTTTCCGGATAAAGTACCGGCCTGGTACACCGGGCCAACCGGGGCCAGCATGTCCATGATCTCTTTTTTACCGCCGTAAGCGCCCACCGGAAGTCCGCCTCCGATGATTTTTCCGAGCGTGGTGAGGTCGGGCGAAATACCATAATATTCTTGTGCACCGCCTTTGGCCAACCGGAAACCGGTGATCACTTCGTCAAAGATCAGCAGTGCACCGTTGGCGGTACAAATCTCCCGAAGGCCTTCGAGGAATCCGGGATTGGGAGGTACCATACCCATGTTGCCGGAAACCGGTTCAACGATCACCGCAGCAATTTGTCCATTTTCCTCTTCAAACAGCTTTTTTACTGAATCGAGGTTGTTGTATTCGGCCAGCAAGGTATCCTGTGCGTTGCCTTTGGTCACACCCGGACTGTCGGGAATCCCCAGTGTGATGGCACCCGATCCGGCTTTGATCAGAAAGCTGTCGCCGTGGCCGTGGTAGTTACCAATAAATTTGACGATCTTCTCGCGTTTCGTGTAACCGCGTGCCAGTCGAATCGCGCTCATGGTGGCTTCGGTACCCGAGTTCACCATCCGCACTTTTTCCACTGTTGGGAACATTTCCACGATCAGTTCGGCCATTTGAGTTTCGTACTGCGTGGGAGCGCCGTAGCTGGTTCCCTTTTGTGCAGCTTCGTTAATGGCAGCCAGAATGCGGTCGTGCGCGTGGCCAAAAATCAGCGGTCCCCACGAGGCTACAAAATCGATGTAGCGGTTTCCGTCGATGTCAAAAATTTCAGCGCCTTTGGCTTTTTCAATAAACACAGGATTCAGCTTCACACTTTTAAAAGCGCGAACCGGCGAGTTTACCCCGCCCGGGATTACCTGCTGTGCTTTTTCAAAGGCTTCTATACTTTTTGTAAAGGACATGTTCTTTGTTTTTTACCCCCTAAATCCCCCTGAAGGGGGACTTTTCTTTCTTTTGTACTTACACCTCCCCTTTAGGGAGGCCGGGTGGAGTGAATATATTTACATTGTACTTTCTACCTATATCTTTTATTCGTTCTTACTTCATCGCGTTAATAATGTTGGCCGCATCCACCGCGTGGTAGGTGATAATGATGTCGGCTCCGGCGCGTTTGATCGAAGTCAGAATTTCCATCATTACGCGGGCTTCATCGATCCAGTCGTTGGCACCGGCGGCTTTTACCATCGAAAACTCCCCGCTCACATTGTAAGCCGCTACCGGCATGTTGAATTCGGTTTTCACACGGTAGATAATGTCGAGGTACGAAAGGGCAGGTTTTACCATAACCAGGTCGGCGCCCTCTTCGATATCCGCTGCCACTTCGCGCATGGCTTCGTTTGAGTTGGCCGGGTTCATCTGGTAAGTCGCACGGTTCCCGAATTTCGGAGCGCTTTCAGCGGCTTCACGGAACGGTCCGTAAAAACCGGAAGCGTATTTTGCCGCATACGACATGATCGGTATTTTTTCGAAGTGCGCTTCATCCAGTGCTTTGCGGATACTTCCGACGCGGCCGTCCATCATATCGCTCGGTGCGATCATATCGGCTCCGGCTTCGGCCAGCGAAACCGATTGTTTGGCCAGTGTTACCAGTGTGCTGTCGTTGTCCACGTCGCCGTCGATAATCGTTCCGCAATGACCATGTGTGGTGTATTCGCAGTTGCAAACATCGGCAACGATATACAGGTTGGGCAATTCCTTTTTGATGGCGCGGATAGCCGTTTGCACGATGCTGTTGTGCTCGCAGGCTACCAGCCCGTGTTCATCTTTTTCAGCCGGAATACCAAAAAGCAACACCGCACGAACGCCGGCGGCCACTACTTTTTTACACTCCTCCACCAGGAGTTCCACCGATAACTGGTAGTTTCCCGGCATCGACGAAATCGGGTTCTTCACATTGGTACCGGCGCATACAAAAAGCGGCATGATTAAGTCGTCCACCGAAAGTTTGGTTTCGGTAACCATGTCTCTCAATACTGAATTGTATCTAAGTCTTCTTAATCTTGTTTGTGGAAATGCCATAACGTATCTGTTTTGATGTTTGATTATTTGCTAAAATACTGAATAATGGATGAAACAAGGCCTTCCGAATTATAAGGCGCTGCTTCGAATGCGGTTTTCCAGCCCAGTTCCTGCACGGCTTGGGTGGTCACCGGCCCGATGCTTCCGATAGTAGGCGGCGTGGCCAGGTCTTTTCCCATCAAAGCATGAAAATTCTGAACCGTTGACGGACTGGTAAAAAGAATGCAGTTGTATTGATTGTTCTGAATGAGACGCTGCACATTTTCACCCGGCCTAACAGGCGGCAAGGTGTTGTACACATTCAGCCGTGTAATGTCATTTTTTTCTGAAAGCTGCTCTTCGAGCTTGGTGCCGGCAATATTTCCCAACGCCAGCAATAGTTGCTGACCTTCCGGATTGTGTTCTTTTTTGAAAGCAGCCACAAATTCTTCAGCCGTGGCTTCGGGTGAAATAAATTGCGGACCGTAACCGTAATAGTCGAGTTCGGCTGCGGTTTTTTCGCCGATCACTGCAATCTTAAGAGTTTCGGGCAAAGTGGTGTTCCCGTTTATCTCAATCAGCTGTTTGAAAAAGTGGATAACGCCGTTTTTGCTGGTGAAAAATACCCAGTTAAATTTCTGCAGGTCTTTTAAAACCGGTTTTTCTGAATCGGAAAGTACGGCAGTTTCAATCCGGATCATCGGAGCGTCAATCACATTGGCGCCTTTGGTTTTGAGCAATTGCGAAAGATCGTCGCCCACTTCAACAGGGCGGGTCGAAATGATCGTTTTTCCTTTTAGCGGAAGTTCGCCAGTTTGCGGCGCAATGTTGGCTTTGATGGTGTCGAGTACCGTTTTGCCTCCTTCATTCAGCAATTTCTCCGCCAGTTTGTTGGCAATTGTGTTCGCTTCTTCAACAGGGCCGGAAGCTGAATCCTTAATAAACACACTCCCGTCGAGGTTGGAAATAAATCCGGTGATAGTAAAAGTGTCGCCTTTTATTTCTGAATGACTTCCTACCGGAATCTGGCAACCGCCTTCGAGCGTGCGTAAAAAAGTACGTTCGGCACCCGAAGTGATCATCGTTTCCGGGTGATTGATACCATTCAGTATATTTTCAATCTCTTGATCTTTTTCTAATATTTCGATGGCGATGGCTCCCTGAGCACAGGCCGGGATCATTTTGTCTGGCGAAAGCACTTCCGAAATGTGCTCGTCCATGCCAAGGCGTTGCAAACCGGCAGCCGCCATGATCATGGCACTGCAATAACCCTCTTCCATTTTCCGGATGCGCGTGTTTACGTTTCCGCGAATTTCAACAATGGTGAGGTTCGGATTGAGTTTGAGCAACTGCGCCTTTCTTCTCAGGCTCGATGTAGCAATAATATCTTCTGATGTAAGTTCTTCGAATGTTCGCTGGTCTTTGGTTACCAGAGCGTCGAAAGCGCTGGCCCGTTCAAGCACTGCACCCAGTTTGGTACCTTCCGGAAAAACGGTGGGCAGGTCTTTCAAACTGTGAACGGCCATGTCGATCTCGTCGTCGAACATCGCAATTTCCAGTTCCTTGGTAAAAAGTCCCTTGTCGCCGATTTTGGACAACGGCACATCCAGTATTTTATCGCCTTTGGTTTTAATTACCACGATCTCAAAAGTGAGCGCCGGGTATTTTGCCTCCAAAGCATCTTTTACACGGTAAGCCTGGTACAAGGCCAACTGACTTCCGCGGGTTCCGATTCGAATGTGTTTTCTCATTGAGCGATGTTGAACAGGTCGTTCACCAAATCAATGTACTCTTTTTTGCGGCCATTGTCGGTTACCGATTTAACGTTGCGGATCATCAGGCGGATGAATTTGTTGGTGATATGCTCGGCGTACATTTCTGCATCCTCGCCGTTGTTTTTCACCTGCTTTTTCATAAAACCTTCCAATTCCTGCTGGTTGATTTTCTGGAAATTTTCGCTGATGCTCTGGAAAGTAGCCGTCAGTTCGCGGGTGTGTTGCCAGTCAGCAAACTCAGCTACAAAACTTTCGATAATCTCTTCGGCTTTGTCAATTTCGCCTTTGCGTTTTTCGAAGGTTTCGTCCACCACAGCGGTTAAATCATCCACGTTGTAAACAAAGGTATTGTCAATTTCGCCTACAGCCACTTCCACATTTGCCGGTACAGAAAGATCGATAAAGAACATCGGCTTGTAGTGGCGGAGCGGCATGATCTGCATCATTTTTTCTTTGGTGATCAAAGCCTTTTTGGAGGCCGTGCTGGCGATCACAATATCGTGGTTGAGCAATAAATCGTCGAGTTCTTCCAGGGTGCGGGCTTCACCGTTGTAACGAGCAGCCAGTTCAGCTGCTTTTTCAAAGGTGCGGTTAATCACCGTGAATTGGGTGCAGCCTTTTTTCACCATGTTCTGCATGGTTAGTTCGCCTGTTTGTCCGGCGCCGATCAAAAGAGCCGGGTGCGAAGTAAGGTTGCGTAATTTTTGTGCGGCCAGTTCCACAGCGGCATAACTTATCGAAACGGCTCCCTTGCTCAGTTCAGTGTTGGTGCGTACCGATTTTCCCGCTTCAAACGCTTTGTTGAAAAGACGAATCAGTACCGAGCTGTTGATATTTTGCCGTTCGCTGATGGCAAACGCTTCTTTCAGCTGGCCAACAATCTGGTATTCTCCCAAAGCCATGGAATCAAGCCCTGCAGCTACTCTGAACAGATGGCGTGAAACGTTTTCACCGTAATAGGAGTAAAAATGTTGTTTTACCTCCGTATCTGCTTTCCGCCAGTTGATCAGTGTTGAGAGCATATAGTCGCCAAACGATTCGATAGCTGAACCGGAATAATCGAAGTAAATCTCCGTCCGGTTACAGGTGGATAAAACGATGGCGCCGGTCAATCCCATTTCACTCAGGCCCGGAATAAAACGCCGGACATCTTCCTCACAAAAAACAAATCTACCCCGGATATCAATGGGTGCTGTCTTATGGTTTAATCCTAATAATCCGATCATTCGCTGTGAATCTTTCTGATTTGCAGTTCAAGTATATTAAAACAATCTGTAGAAAATCTGTGCAAAAGATCCGGATTTGACAGAATGCTGTTTCGCTTGCGCAGCGTTGTGATAAAAAGTTGTCTGGGCGTTGATATATGTCATCTTTGATTTGAAGAGGGTTTTGTTGTTAATGTACAGTAGATTAGTGTTTTGTGGCTTTTGCTGCGTTCGTTTATGTGATTTTTCGCTGCTTTGGAAACGTGTTGTTTAATCTGAATTTAAATTGTGAAATCGGGTTATTTTTAATTTGTCTTGAGTAGAATATTGGATTTGGGAAGAAATCAAGAAACTTTCACGCAGAGTACGCTAAGTTTTTCCCAAAGAATGCAAAAACTGTTGGTGAACACTCTGCGAACTTTGCGCTTCTTTTGCGTCTTTGCGAGAAACCGACTTCTATGATGAGTGGACACAATGAGTAGGAGACAGAGTGTGATACAAATGCGCTTAGCGGTTTCGAACCGCTTAGCGCTTATAAGGTTGCAAAATCATAAGACGCAGATCTTGAACCAGTAGCAAAAATATGTCATTGGCAGGCCTCGGGAGAAGCAATCCTTAACGTTGTCCGGACACTACTTGAAAAAAATGCTGAATTGGTGCAGGTTGTCATTGTAAGCGTATTGAACCTGGAAACCGGATACTTCGCAGATTTTCTGTACGATAGCCAGTCCAAGTCCTGTTGATTTATCGGAAGAAGAGGCTTTGTAAAAGCGGTTGAAGAGCTGTTCTTCGTCGCCCTGAATTTTTTCGCCGCTGTTCGAAACAATCAGTCTTTCTTCGTTGATATCAAACTCCAGTTTTCCGCCTCTCACATTGTGGCGCAGCCCGTTTTTGATGAGGTTGGCTATCATAATATCAGCCAGAAAGGGATTCATTTTTACAGGGAAGGAGGATTCCGGTAATTTCACTTGAATTTGCTTGGTTTCGATCAGTTCTTCAAAATTTTCGAGATGATGTTGAATCAACTCTTTTAGATCCACTTCTTTGGTTTCGGGGAACTGGCGGTTTTCAATTTTGGCGAGTAATAACAGCGTTTTATTGAGCCGCGAAAGTTTGGAACTGGCTTCCAGCGCGTCGGTGATGGTTTTTAGTTCGTTCTCCGGAAGCTTGTCGGATTGCAGCAATACCTCCAGTTTTGACGTAATGACTGCCAGCGGCGTTTGAATTTCGTGCGAGGCATTTTCGGTGTATTCCTTCAGGTTGTAATAGTCGTTTTTGATCCTGTCAGTCATCGCCTTCAACACACCATTCAGGTCGTTGAATTCCTTGATGTCAGACGATTGTAGCGAGAATTCCTGCTGCGAATTCAGGTCGTAATGGCTCACTTTCTCCAGCGTGTCGTAAAACGAGTGCCAGGCTTTTTGGGAAGTGTGCAGGTTAAGTACCAGCAGCGCCACGATCAGCATCACAACCACAATCGTTAGCAGCAACAGGATCCGCACGATCAGCGAGTCGGTCTCGGCCAGCGACTTGTAGATTTTTACCAGGAACTTTTGCCCGTTTATTTCGGTAGTGAATTCGAGTTGGCGATGAGGGACGTAATATTTGGCGCGTTCATCAAAAAGAATGGTGTCAGTGAAAGCGCGAACGGTTTCGTCAGCTGGTGCCGGAACAATGACGATTTTGTCGGCCGGGCTTTGTGGCGCTTTTTCCATGCCGTGCGCCATGTTTAGTTCCGACCGGATGTTGCTTTCTTTTTTGGCCAGTTCAGCATTTATATTGGCGTCGACCTGTTTGCGCAGCAAAAAGTAAAATACAATGAGGCCCACCAGGAAAATAAAGAGGGAAATGGAAAGAAAATTCAGGTTGGTTCTGGTAAGCAGCTTCATAATGTGTTGATCCCCTGTTTTTTGAATGGTTGCTTTTAGTTGCCGATGCTGGTGTCGAATTTATAGCCAACGCCGTAAATGGTTTGTATGTAATCCTGGCATCCGTTGGCCAGTAGTTTTTTTCGCAGGTTTTTGATGTGTCCATATATAAAATCGTAGGAGTCGGCCACCTCCATGTAGTCGCCCCAAAGGTGTTCTGCCAGTCCGGTTTTGGTGATAACCTTGTTTTTGTTGGCGGCAAAGAACTGCATCAGCTCGTATTCTTTTTTGGTCAGCTTTAGCAGGTTGTCGTGCACAAAAACCTGGTGTGCATTGGGCATGATTTTAATTTCGTTGATGATGATCTGGTTGTTTCCGTCGAAATTGATCCGGCGGTGAATCGATTTCAGTTGCGCATTCAGTTCAGCCAGATGAAAGGGTTTGGTAAGGTAATGGTCGGCGCCAATGTCCAGTCCTTCAATTTTATCGTCGAGCGAGTTGCGGGCCGAGATAATGATGATGCCCATGCTTTTCTTGCGCTTTTTTACCAGGCGGATAATATCAAGGCCACTTCCTCCGGGAAGGTTAATGTCAACCAACACACAGTCGTAATCGTAAAGCTCGGTTTTTTCCACGGCCGTTTCGTAGTCGTAAGCCGCTTCACACAGGTAGTCTTCGGCTGTCAGGTAGTTTACCACAGCATCCGAAAGCGCTTTTTCATCTTCAATAATCAGGATCTTCATTTTGCTGACTCTTGCACGATTCTTACCGAATCATTTTTCATTTGCAAGATAGCAACTTTTGCGCTTCGGTAAAGAAGGATTGGAGGTGGCGGATTTTAAAAAGAGTGCTGACCCGAAAAATAGTAGCCCTGAGCTGTGAATGCGAAGTGATTTTTGGGGAAGCATGTAACGAAAGGGGAGGATGTTGAAAAACCAACCCGAAGCGGAGAGATCAAAAACGAAATGAATGAAGTTGGCTGATTATCAGGATAGACGACTTTTGTATTCCTTCAGTGTTTTGTATCTCTTTTCCGTTCCGGGTGATTAGATAAATACTTGCTTAACCAGTAGAAAAATATATTTAGTCCCCGCAAGAAAACCCCCAAACACCTGTAAAACAACAACTTATTGTTAATAACTCGTTTGAATCTTTCGGGCGATCCACTTGTTTGTTTTAG
>JBKDZK010000815.1:0-3745 GCA_047971205.1 Draconibacterium sp. | reverse complement strand
TTAAGAAAAAATACCCCTCTGCATTTGTGGTGGCCTTCCTGAACAATCAGTTAATTTCTGTGAAAATGGCCTTGGAATTGGAGAAGTGAGAACTGAAATCGCTAATTTTACAATAAATTTTAGTTATACCTGACCATGAGATTATCAAAATATTCGCGACTGGGAATCCTTATTGTTATTGCGCTTACCATCTTTTTTTGGGGCTTAAGTTATTTAAAAGGAAATGACTTTTTCTCGCGTACCAACTACTATTACGTCTATTACGACCGCGTTGACGGCCTGGCTCCTTCCAGCAAAGTAATGATGAACGGGTTTCCGATCGGGAAAGTAAGAGACATCACTTTTGCATCGGACCGAAGCGGACGCCTGCTGGTTACTTTAGCGATCGATTCAGAATTTGGGGTTCCGACTAATTCGGTAGCCCAAATCATCAGCAGCGATATCATGGGTACCCGGTCGGTAAAGTTGGAGATGAGCGAAGAGATTACATATCATCATCCCAACGACACCATTCGCGGCTCCATCGAACACGATCTGAAAGAACAGGTAAGCATGCAGGTTCTTCCATTAAAAAATAAGGCAGAAGAACTTTTAGGCACACTTGATTCGGCATTAACCGTTTTTACCGCCATCCTGAACGAAGATGCACAGGCCAACTTATCATCGAGCTTTGCCAACATCAACCAAACGATCAAAAACATGGAAGCCACAACGGCCGATCTACAGGAAGTAGTGGCCGCCGAAAAACAAAGTATGAAGAGCATTATTACGAACATCGATTCCATTACAACCATGTTCCGAAACAACTCTTCTGCATTTGAAGCTACGGTGCACAACCTGCATTCGTTTAGCGATACTTTGTCGCAGATTTCGGTTTCGTCGGTTTTGGATAATATTCAAAACATTTCAGAACAACTAATCGCCACGCTCGATAAGCTGAACAGCGACGATAATACAGCCGGCCTTTTATTAAACGACGATGAATTGTATTACTCCATTAATATGCTATCAGAAAACATGGCTTTTCTTATAGCCGATGTTCAAAAAAATCCGAAAAGATATTTGCAATTCTCAGCTTTTGATTTTGGGAAAGATGTTTACGTAAATACAAAACAAGACCTTTCGGCAAAAGATATAGTTTTTAAAGTACACCTTGTTTCAAGCAAAATAAAAATCGATACTGACAGCGAGCGTTTCGACGGGATTAAAAATGTGGAGGAATATTATTCAGGCGGAGTTTATTCTTACCTGGTGGGTAACACGGGGGTCTATTCTGAAATTGAACTTCTTTTTAGTTCAGTGAAGAAAAAATTTCCGGACTCGAGCATTGTTGCCTTTAAAAACGGACGTATAATTACGCTCGAAAAAGCGCTACGCAAGATACAGTAAGGGATAGCGAAAAAACAGGCTTCTACTTAACAAAAAATATATCAGACTACTACCAACCAGTTATTGGTTTAGCTATCAGAACATTAAATGTAGCATATTGATTTTCAGTCAATTAAGAATATATTCTTTTTTTAATTTTTTAAATGACTGATAAAGAAACTGATAAATAATTTAGGTTTAAAACAATAGATATCTTATTTTTTTTTTTACTTTTTTTTTGCAACTTTTGTTCCCAGGAATACCACTAAGGAAATTTTTGTAGAACCTCAATTATCCTGCAATTGTAAATGAGCAACGAATATAAATCTGCATGGGAAAAATGCCTCGACGTTATAAAAGATAATGTCCCTAGCAGCAGTTTCAGGACCTGGTTTGAGCCAATCGAACCGGTAAAACTGGAAAATCAAGTACTGACCATTCAGGTGCCCAGTGCGTTTTTTTATGAATATCTGGAAGAGCAATTTATCGATATTCTGAGAAAAACACTGCGTATGGTGATTGGTCCGGGGGCAAAACTGGAGTACAATGTTGTGATGGGCAACAAGAACGGTAATCAACCGTACACTGTTAGTTACCCAACCAATAACAATATTAAAATTCAGAACAAGCCGCTAACGATCCCGTTAAAATCGGATGAAAAACCAACCATCCGTAACCCGTTTATTATTCCGGGCATCCAGAAGCTTCAAATTGATCCGCAGTTAAAACCAGACAATACTTTTGAAAACTTCGTGGAAGGCGATTGCAACCGGCTTGCCAGAAGTGCGGGCTTTGCCGTAGCCCAAAATCCTGGAGGAACGGCTTTTAACCCGTTAATGATCTACGGAAACTCGGGGTTGGGAAAAACGCACCTGGCGCAAGCAATCGGTATCGAAGTAAAAGAACGCTTCCCCGATAAGGTAGTTCTCTATGTAAATGCGAACAAGTTTCAAACGCAGTACACCGAAGCAACACGGAACAACAACCGGAACGATTTCCTGCATTTCTACCAAATGGTAGATGTGTTGATTCTGGATGACGTGCATGAATTTGCCGGCAAAGAAAAGACTCAGGAGACGTTCTACCACATCTTCAACCACCTGCACCAGATGGGCAAGCAGCTGATATTGACATCAGACAAGCCGCCGATCGAACTGAAGGGCATGGAGCAAAGATTGTTGTCGCGTTTCAAATGGGGATTAACTGCCGACTTGCAGACTCCTGACTTTGAAACCCGCATGGAAATCCTCCGTCGCAAGGTTTACAAGGATGGCATAACACTTTCAGAAGAAGTTCTGGAGTACATTGCTTCGCATGTTACCAATAACGTACGCGAACTGGAAGGTGCATTGGTTTCGTTGCTGGCACAATCCATGCTGAATAAACGCGAAATTACACTCGAGCTGGCAGCCAAGCTTATTACCAAGCTGGTGAAAAACTCGAAACGCGAACTGTCGATCGAGTATATTTCGAAAGTTGTTTGCGACTATTTCAACATGCCGGTTGATGCACTGCAGGCCAAAACCCGGAAACGGGAAGTGGTACAGGCCCGGCAAATTGCCATGTACTTTTCGAAGAGCTTGACCAAATATTCGCTGGCGAGTATTGGAGCACAAATCGGAAGTAAAGACCACGCCACAGTGTTACATGCCTGCAAAACGGTAAATAACCTGAAGGACACCGACAAGAACTTCCGGGTTTTTGTGGAAGAAATAGAAAAGAGATTGAAAATGTAAAATACACGGCAGGCTTTAAAGTCTGCCTTTTTTTTGCCCCATGATCTACCTCGCAGCAGGCATTCTTTCCTCGTCACTAATTTTTGTGGTATTTCGTGTGGCCAAAAACTACCAATCGAGGCGGCAGTTCTGATTACCATCAATTACCTGGCTGCCACTCTGCTCGGAATCTTTCTTCTAGTCCCGCACGAACCTGTTGCTCCGGAAAGAATTATTCGCTGTTACGCTTACCACAGTTTTCGGAACCATGATTTTTAAAGAACAGCTGAATAAAATTAACTTTGCAGGAATTTTGCTGGCTTTGCTCAGCTTGTATTTTTTATTGTGATGAACGACGTTTACAAAACCATCGAGAAAACAAGTACCGGATATTTCAAAAACAAAGGAAGTAAGTTTTATTCGTATGCCTACCCCATTCAGGCCGAAGAAGAAGTCAAGGAAATCATTCAGCAGCTAAAGAAAGAACACCACAGCGCGCGCCATCATTGCTATGCATGGCGGTTGGGAACCGAAGAAATAAGCACCCGCGCCAACGACGACGGCGAACCATCATCAACCGCCGGAAAACCTATACTCGGGCAACTTCAAAGTTACGGGGTTACGAATATACTGGTGGTGGTTGTTCGCTACTTTGGCGGAAC
>JBKDZK010000814.1:0-2548 GCA_047971205.1 Draconibacterium sp. | reverse complement strand
CAAGTAATACCCGTTTCCTTTTCATTTTTCGGATGAATGTTTAGCCCGCTTTTCTGCTTCATCCCGGTGATGGGACGAAGCAGAAAAGTTAAGGTCTGAGAAATATGACTGAACCTGCGCTCAACTTGTGCAAGGGCATGCCTTTGTATTTGATACGGGCGCTTGCCTCTGCTCCGCGGCAGGCAAATGGTATCGTTCGGAATGATGCCGCTGGTGCGCGGCAGCACTTTGCAAGTGTTACATTGTCGTGCCATTGATGCGAGGCAACACTCTACAAACATTTGAATCCTCCGGATTCCTTTCTGCTAATTCAAATATCGGCTGATAAAATACGACCGCCTGATTACTGATTGAAGAAAGATAGATCAAACCAGTCTGAATTATTTTTTATTGAAATAGAAATACCTTATTACGCATTTGTTTCCTGTGCTTTCGGGGTTTCGTTCAGCAGTCATGCGAATTTGCAGCATGTGCTTCCGGTTTTTCAGGCCACTCTCCAGGGTAAAATACCAGGGCAGATAAAGACTTTTGCTCCACCGGGTAAACAAATCCTGCTTCTGCCAGGGCTGATCATCAATGCTGTATTCGATAATTCCGGCATCGGGACCGGCGGCAACTGCAATCCCCACGGCGTTTCCTTCAAATGCAAATTTGATGATCTTGCCGGGGTACTCGCCCACCAACATCGGCACATCCACATAATTCGGCCTTGTTCCGTTCCCGTTTTCCGGCTGCCAGTTTTCCACCAATGTCCAGCCTTTCACAGGCTTCGGCGGATTGGGAAGTACCAGCACTCCGTTGTCGTAGCAAAATGCGTCCAAAGGTTCCGGAAAATCAGTTACAACTACTTGCTTTCCGGCAAAATTACGGCTAAAGGCATCTTCCAAAAACCGGATGATCGATCGGGCATAAATTCCCTGTCCGAAGGGCGAAGGATGCAAGTCAACAAAATCCTTTTCCCAGTCGAACTCGCCGGCATCAATGCGTTCGGTCACTTCTTTTGCCAGGTTAATACTTGAAACCTTGTGATGACCGGCTACTTTTTCGTGCAACCGAATTACTTCGGGGATATTTCCGGAACGGTAATCCTCCATTTTCCCGGGATCGACAAAATGCATCATCACCACATCGCATGCGGGGTTGGTTTTTCGCGCACGGCGTACAATTCCCTCCATTCCCCGGATGATCTCATCGGCGGTTCTTCCATTGGTATCGTCGTTTACAGCCGCTTCTTCAAAAAGCAGGTCCATCGGCCCGTTTTTCAGGATATCACGTTCAAAACGAAAGGCACCGGGTGTTGATCCCATCGAAGGTATTCCGGCCGCAATAAAATCAAAATCGGTTTCAGGAAACTTCTGTTGCAGGTAATTACAAACCGAATCGCGCCATCCCGGGTTAAAAGTTATGGAGCCACCCAAAAAGGCAACCCGTCCTTTTTTCTCGTTTTGAAACTTCAGAAATGAATTTTGAAGAGACTCCCTGTGCGTGTGGTAATCAGCAGAATTTAAACCCTGCGCCAACAATACCTGACCGACGACCAGCAGTGCAATGCTCAGAACCAATTTTCTCATTGTTCAGTTTTAAGATAAAGCTTGGTAATATCCGGGAAAGTTAATGAAATATTTTGTGCACCTACCTGTACCTTCATTTAATGGGATACTACAAATTCCTTTTTCTCAGTATAAAAGAAACTGTAAGAACTCCATGTATCTCTGTGAAAAACTCTGAGTCCTCTGTGGTTAAAAGTCAGAGAAACCACAGAGTGCCGCGGAGAAAAAGCACGGAGTTCCACAGAGAGTCAACAATGAATAAAATTTGCCCTTCACCTCATTTAATTGAAAAGAGAACTAATGTAGCAGCAGCTATTTCCATTCGATATTGGGTGCCTGGTCTCTCCGCCCCGGCGAAGGATAATCCATCATCACCTCGCCAACGTAAAAGAATCCAAGCATTTTTTGTCCGGGTTGAAGTTCGAGGATTTCGTCAAACAGCTCCACAAAACCGGGAGTGGCCCAAAATGCCCCCAAGCCTTTTTCGGTAGCTGTCAGCCACATATTTTGCACGGCCATCGAAACAGCGGCCACTTCTTCCCACTCGGGCAAACGTTTGGCCGGGTCTATTTGTACAATAATGGCTATTGCCACCGGCACTTTTTGCAGGTTTCCGACAAATTTAGCTACCTTCTCTTCGGCCACCGGATAGCCCTCCGCGCGCTTGGCTTCCAGAATACCGGCACAGTTCTCAGCCAGTTTTTGCTTCGACTCCCCGGTGTAAATTTTAAACCTCCAGGGTTCTGTTTTCTTGTGGTTAGGCGCCCACGAAGCATTCTCCAGCAGCTCTTCAATGACTTCTTTGGAAATCTCCTTTTTCATCAGCATGCCGGGAGGCGTTGCCCTTCGGGTCTTTATAATCTCTGAAATGGAATTGTAATTCATAATAAAGTTAGTTGAAAACCTTAAATCCGCAGCAATAAAATTAGGATTTGAAAAATAGTTATTTTCCTGTTTTGTTGTCTTAAAATTTGATATTTTCCGCTCAAGATCTGATT
>JBKDZK010000813.1:0-2651 GCA_047971205.1 Draconibacterium sp. | reverse complement strand
TCAAACCCGCGGTTAAGTGTTTCCCCGATGTTGGTATATGGAATGGTTGAAAGCCCTACAATGGCTGGTAAACCGGCGCGTGCCAGGAAAATACCTGTTCTTATTTCTTTAAAATAGTCGGCTTGAATACGAATTTTTTCAAAAAGAGAAATTTCTAAACCAAGGTTGGTTTTTGTTGCCTCTTCCCATGAAACATTTAAGTTCTCTACATCACCAACACGTAAGCCTGTGCCGCTATTTCCACCCGAAACACCGTAATTCCAGGTGTCGCCGTTACCAACCGACAAAATGGTAGGTTCATAAATCCAACGACGGTTACCTCCGATATTATCGTTACCAACTTTTCCGTACGAAGCTTTTAATTTTAGCAGGCTAACCACATCTTTGATAGGGTTAAACCATTGTTCGTTAGAAACCATCCAGCCTGCTGCAGCAGCGGGGAAGAATCCAAAACGGTGTCCTCTGGCAAAATTTTCGGAGCCGTTATATCCCATGTTTACTTCCGCAAAATAGGTATCTTTAAGTGCGTAGGTGATTCTTCCGGCAATACCCTGGCTTTTGTATGGTAGCGACAGGTATTTATCTCCCTCTTGTGTTTTTGAGTGTATTTTCTGGTTGTAAAGAAATAAACCTCCGATGCGATGGATATCGTTAAAAACGCGGTTGTAGTTTAAAGAACCTTCCAGGTAAGTGGTCATTGTACCATTGGTTGCTTTGCTGTAATTTAATTCCTGGTTTCCCGTACGAATAGCATTACCAAAAATCAGGTTTCCATCTTCATCTCGTCCGCTTGCATGATACTGTGTTGGTTCTTTATCCCTGATTTGAGTCGTCGTGTTCCATGCATCCCATGAGAACTTGATATTGGCTGTTAAGCCCTCGAGTGGTTCCCATAGTTTTCCAATATCCTGAGTTAAGCCAATCAATGATTGTGATGAGTTCCAGAATTGCTCACGATAACCACTATGAACAAGAAGGTTCCATGGGTTATATCCTGAGTCTGTTGATGGAGACGCGATTGTTCCATCAGAATATTGTGTTGGAAACGCGTTAGGCGAAGTTAAGAAAGTATAAGACCAGATGCGGTCTGTAGTAGCTCCGGGGCCAAACGATTTTTCGTAGATGTTGGCCAGGTTAAGGTTTAACTTTGTGCTTTCGGTGAGTTTAAAATCAAGATTGGCACGGAAATTAAATTTATCATAGTTGATTGAAGTGTTGTAATCATAAACGTCGCCTGCATCTTTGAAAATAGAACTCTCGTTGTAATACGAGCCGGCAATGTAATAGGTACTTACGTCTCCACCTCCCGAGATGTTTACGTTGATGCGTTGATTGGTCGCATAGTCGTTGTACATCTGGTCAATCCAGTTTACGTTTGGATACAAATCAGGATCTGCTCCGGTGCGGTATTTCTCAATAACCTCATCGCTGTAATATTTCGTTGCTGCGGCTTCGTTATACATTTCGGCCCATTGTGCCGAGTTTACAAATTCGGGCATTTGGGTAGGAGATGTCATCCCTGCTTCTGCCCGGGCAGTTACACGCGGTTTTCCTTTTTTTCCCGATTTAGTTGTAATCAGTATAACACCGTTTGCGCCCCTCATACCGTAAACAGCTGATGCTGCGGCATCTTTTAAAATCGAGAACGTTGCAATATCTTCTGTGTCCACAAGGTCTAGCTCGCGTTCAATTCCGTCAACGAGAACAAGAGGAGTTGCTGAGCCTTTAAACGAGGAAATACCCCGGATATAAAATTCGGCAGCCCCGTTTTTTCCGGGTTCCCCCGATCTGGTCATTGCAATAATACCTGCCAACTGACCTGCAAGAGCATTGGAAACCGATGATCCGGGAACCTGTAGCTTATCTACACTTAACGATGTGATAGCTCCGATCACACTTTCCTTTTTTTGAGTTCCGTAGGCAACAACTGTTACTTCATCTACTGCCTGTATGCTTTCTTTTAGGGTGATGTCAATAGTCCTCTGTCCGGCATAGCTGATTTCTTCGGTTACAAAGCCAATGTAACTGAAAACCAGGGTGTCGTTTGGCTCAATGCTTATCGAGTATTGACCGTTGATATTGGTAACAAATGCATTTGTCGTATTTTTTACGTACACATTAACTCCGAATAACGGAGAACCTGTTTCGTCTTTTACAACGCCCGTTACAACATTCCCTTGCTTTGTTTTTTCGTTTGACTTTTCTACTTCCGGCTTTTTAGTAATGTAAACCTGTCGGCCCGAAATTACATAGGTATTGTCGGTGTTTTCGAATAATAAATCGAGGACCGCAACTATTTTTTGCTCCGAGACGTTTATGGTAACTTTTCGGTCGGTGTCCAGGGCTTCGTCTTCGTAGATAAAAACAAACTCTGTTTTTTGGCTGATCTCGTCCAAAACTTCTTTAACCGTACTTTCTTTTGCATGTAGCGAAACAGTAGTGGTTTGCGAATAGGAGTTTTCGCCAAAACTCAGTTGCATGCCCAGTAAAAGACACAAGGTAATTAATTTCATCCTTAAAATAATTTTAAGCAAGAATGATTTTCTGTTCAAATCATTAACTGTTATTTTAGTCATATATTTGTATGATTAGATTTTTAATTTCACATTTTAAGTCTCAATCCGGCCGGGCGATATTCCCAGTATCGTCCG
>JBKDZK010000812.1:0-4605 GCA_047971205.1 Draconibacterium sp. | reverse complement strand
GCTGTTGCAGAAGCGTCTTTCAATACTTCTATTGATTCAATATCATTTGGATTTATGTCATTCAGAGGACTTTTATTTCCTGCTGACCACTGATTTCCACTGCCCGGATCAACGCCGGAACTTGCGACAGGGAAGCCATCAATTACATATAAAGGTTCATTTCCTGCACCGGTTGATGCCGCCCCCCGAATTAATACACTAATTCCACCACCAGGTTGTGCACTGTATTGTGTTACTGTTAGGCCAGCAGCCTTCCCCGCGAGCATTTCAGAAAAGTTTGGACTCGCTGTTTTCACCAATTCGTCTGATTTCACTGAGACAATGGAAGCATTTACATCACTCTTTTTCATGGTTCCGTAACCTACTGCAACTACTTCTTCAATTCCAATAGCATCTTCAACCATCTCTATGTCAATAGTTGATTTCCCGGAAACAGTCATTTCTTGGGTTTTCATCCCAACAAAGGAAAATTGTAATATGGCATCATCGGGAATGTTACTTAAGATATATTCTCCATCAGAATTAGTGACAGTACCATTATTTGTCCCCTTAACCACTATCGTCACACCAGGAAGAGGCTGTCTGTTGGAATCTGTAACTTTCCCTGAGACTGTTTTTTGTTGAATACCTCTATTAATAAGCACGTTTTTATGTACTTGGTTCTTCCTTGATTTTATTAGGATAAGATTATTTGAAGTAATTGAATATTCTATTTCTTCTCCCTCAAATAACTCATCTAAAATATTCTCTACTCTTTCACCTTTAAATTGCACATTGATTCTTTTGTTTAAATCAACCTGTTCGTTTTGGTAAATAAAACGAAACTCAGATAACGTTTCAATTTTCTGAAGCACCTCTTTAATGGTAGTTTCCTGCATGTTTAGCGATAATCTTGTTGTCTGTGAATAAACTGTGGCAGACACATGCATTATTGAAATCAAGATTATTAAAGTTGTTAATTTCATTACCCGGCAAATTTTTTTCGGAAGTGGATCCAACCAGTTCCCATTCTCATAAAATTTTTTCATAAGTTTGTAATACATTTTAATTAATGACTTTCTAATGTTGGAAGCATTAGATTGAAGATTTAAATGACGGGGAATGTGCAACCATTTCCCGTTTTTTTAGTTTTATCGATTATTTTTCCATAGGCATTTTAATTTTTTCTGAAACAACGATATTTCTACCATCTATTTTATATTCTATTTTGCTAATCTGATCCAAAGCTTCAAATACATCATAAATAGATTTTTCCCGAAGTACCCCTGTATAATGAATATCTTCACCAGTTCCTTTTTCGGCAAATGTTATCTGTACGTTATACCATCTTTCTAATGTTTTACAAATTTCCTTTAAGGACATGTTATCCATATATAGTTTTTTCTCCATCCAGCCTAAGTTGTGCGATAATTCTTCTTTTGAATAAAATAATTCGCCTGATTTTTTATTAAAGGAACCTATCTGGCCGGGAGCCAATATCAACTGTTTACTTCCCGAGTGTTGTAATTCGACTCTTCCTTCAGTCAAAGTTGTTTTTATAAAGGCATCATCAGAATAAGCTGAAAGGTTGAATTTTGTTCCAAGAACTTTAAGGGTTAACTCATTTGTCAAATGGATGATGAATGGCGTTTTGTCTTCTTCTACCTCAAAATAGCCCTCGCCACAGAATTGGACATTTCTTGTCTTTTTATGTCTGTCGTACCGGTAGGTTAACTCCGAACCGGCATTTAATTTCACTTTAGTTCCATCAGGGAGCGTTGCTTCTGAGCGGCTTCCTAATTCAGTCGTCAGTTTTAACGGCTTTTCTGTATTTTGCGAAAACCAGTTGAAGTAAAAAGAAAAACCAAAAAGAATTAATAAAGAAGCTGCTACTGCCGATAACAACGAAATTTTAAAACGGTCTGAAATTAGAGATTCCCTTGAAATTCGGGAATTTACTTTTTCCCAGGCAGCATAGGTATTATATTTTTTTCTTTTGGCAAGAATACTTAACCCATTCCAGATTTTGGTGTATTTTTTAAAATCCTGTTTGTTTTCGGGATCTACCTCTAGCCAATCCTGAAGAACTGGATCTGTAATACTGGCGTCATTCCCATTTTGCAAATGATCAATTATATGCTTTCCTATGTTTTGTTCCTTTTTCATTTATTTGCTGTAATAGATTTAAAGATAACTACTTAACCGATCTAACATAAAGCAAATGAATCTTGATTCTTTTTTTTCGTTTATTAAAACGACACATCAAATAGGAAAAGGTCCTATCGGAAATTATTTTTTTAAGTAAAAAAGGAGTTCAGTTAACAGGCGTTTTTGAATTCCATGCAGGATTTCAAGTATTTAAGAGATTTCCAGATTTGGTTTTTAATTGTTTTTATGGAGATATTTAATTTTTCAGCAATTTCTTTTTGTTTTAATTCCTCAAAACGGCTAAGGCGAAATACTTCTTTTGAGCGTTCCGGTAATTGATTGATACATTCCTCCAGTTTTTGAAGAAATTCTTCCTGCGTTGAACACTCCTCTATTTCCGGACAATCCATAATATCCAACTTATCCAACGCTTTTTTACGATTTGTCTCAGAACGTAAATGATTAAGTGCACCATTCTTAGCAGCCTTGAACAAATAATGTTCAAGATTTGTATGAATGGCTATTTTACTCCGATCAGACCAGAACTTTACAAACAGGTTCTGAACAATGTCTTCAGAGACTGACGAATCTTCAATTATTGTCGTCACATATGAACAAAGTGATGCATAATGCCTGAAAAACAAACGATTAAACTCATGCTTGTCACCTTGTTTTATTTTTGTGATTAGTATTTTGTTTGTTTCGTTCATAAGTCTACAACTGTGCAATATTAATCAAAATCTGTAATGTTTTCATAAATTAACGGTAACCTTATCAGAGGAACAGTTATTAAAAACCTACTGTCCTCCCTTATCTAATTGCGTCCTGGTTTCTGATTTATTTGGATATGAGTCCCGTTTTTATCCTTCATCTATAATATCGCTTTTAGCTTTCTCATATCCTCCGATATTTTTTTATCGACAATCCTGGCATAAATCTGGGTTGTTTTAATTGAAGTATGCCCCAACATCCTGGAAACGGTTTCAATTGGCACCCCGTTGGTTAACGTGACCGAAGTGGCAAATGTGTGCCTTGAAACATGCATTGTTAAAGTTTTATCGATCCCGCAAATAACTGCCAGCTCTTTTAAATATTCGTTCATCTTTTGGTTGGAATTTACTGGGAGTAACTTCCCGGTGATTCCGCACACCGGATGTCTTTCGTATTTTTTAAGGAGCTCTTTGGCCTGGGGCAATAAGGGAACCCGGCAACGGATATCGGTTTTATTCCGGTCAATGACAATCCACTCATCTCCGTCGTCTCCCGGATGAATGTGTTCCCGGCCAAGTTTCTTTAGTTCGGCGTACCCTAGCCCGGTATAACAGGCAAACACAAATATATCCCGTACCTGCCCCAGTCGCTGTGTACTTATTTCCTTTTGTCTTATCTTATCCAATTCCTGCAATGTAAGATAATCCCTATGGGACTCGCTCCTGACAACCTTAAACCGTTCGTAAGGGTTGGTGGTAATGTAATTCAGCCCAATTGCTGTGTTCAATACCTTTTTTAAATGCTTGTGATAGGTTACTGCAGTATTAGGCTTTACCCTGAATTTCTGCTTTAAATAAACATCCATTGCATTAATAAAGCCATAGTCAATCGATGAAACAGGAAATTCCTGCCGCTTAAACTGAGAGCTGATAAATCCTTTTATCCGTTCCCTGCTCATTTTATAATGTTTCAGGGTTCCCTGCGAATAATCAACACCGACCCGCGCTTCTATATCTTTGATCACGGAATCAAAAACCGAAATCAGGCCAACCTTCTTCCTGGGGGATAAAAGTTTTTCTTTCAGATCAAAAACGGTGAAATATTCTTCGGTTGATTCCAGTAAATTGAAGGCATCCTGTACTTGTGTAGCGACTTTACCCAAACGGTTTTTGACTACCATAGCTTCCTCGGTCTTTCCCCTGGGTTCCTGTCGGCCCCTGCTCCATAAATCCGGTAAAATAAAAATGCCGGTTGACAGTTCAAACCTTTCCCCATCAAGCGTACACCGCAAATAAACAGGGCATTTGTCGTCTTCCCGCGCCTTTGACTTTTTCAACTGAAAATTAATTGTTACTCTCATTTTAATTAACATTGTTTGTTCGACAAAAAATGGTCTCGTTCCTTTTTCAAAATTACCCATTACAGGTCAATTTGAAAACATCAAAACAGACCAAAACAACTCAATTTAAATGTTAATTACCAGCGAGTTAAACCACAATCGAGACCTAACTTCTTGCTTCATTTTGCATAGGTCTCGATTTAGACCCTTTTAATTTGATTTTCAGTGCATATCCCGGCATTTCCCTAAAATAAAAAAGCACTTAAAATCAACGATTTAAGCGCTTTTGGTTCGGAATGATTTCCGATTTGGTGACTCAGCTGGGGCTCGAACCCAGGACCCCATCCTTAAAAGGGATGTGCTCTACCAACTGAGCTACTGAGTCATCCTTTGTATGTTCCTTTGTTTCTCAAAGGCGGGTGCAAAAG
>JBKDZK010000811.1:0-5208 GCA_047971205.1 Draconibacterium sp. | reverse complement strand
GTACCAAACCTTCCACATGTGCCACCATCTGGTCAAGCGTTTCATACGATTTATCGGGATGGGCAATCTGAACGATTTCCACTTTATCGAATTGGTGCAAACGGTTCAAGCCGCGAACGTCTTTCCCGTACGAGCCGGCTTCACGACGGAAACACGCGCTGTAAGCTGTATTTTTATACGGAAGATCTTTGGCATCCAGAATCACATCGCGGTAGATGTTGGTTACCGGAACTTCGGCTGTCGGAATCAGGTAAAGATTGTCTTCGGTAACGTGGTACATCTGTCCTTCTTTGTCGGGCAACTGACCGGTACCAAAACCTGAATCTTCGTTGACCATCAACGGAGGCTGAATTTCTTCGTAACCGGCTTTGGTGGCTTCTGCCAAAAAGAAATTGATAAGCGCACGCTGCAACTGCGCACCTTTTCCGCAATACACAGGGAAACCCGCTCCGGTGAGCTTAACTCCCAATTCAAAATCAATCAGGTTGTATTTAGCTGCGAGTTCCCAGTGAGGCAAAGCTTCGGCCTGCATCGTTGGTTTCTCTCCACCGGTTTTTACAATTTCGTTGTCGTCGGCACCTTTCCCTGCAGGAACAAGGTCGCTGGGCATATTGGGCAACTGCACCTGCAATTGGTACACTTTGTCCTCAATGGCTGCAAAATCGGCATCGAATTGTTTGATGTTTTCCTTGAGTTCCGAGGTACGTTCTTTGGCTGCATTGGCTTCTTCGTGCTTGCCGTCTTTGAACATCATACCAATTTCCTTCGATATTTTATTCATTTCGGCTTTTGCCTGATCGGCTTGCCCCTGCAGTTTATTTTTTTGCTGATAGAGTTCGATAATTTGGGCAACAATCTCCGAAGCGTCAAAATTTTTGCGTTTGAGTTTTTCAACCACCAGCTCCGGATTGTCCTGAATAAATTTTAAGTTGAGCATGTCAATCTGTTTTTATTGAAGCGCAAATTTAATAAATGTTGCGGCAGAACATTGCAATTACAATCGTAAAATCAGATTAAGTTCTTATTGATTAACTTCTTATTCTGATGGGCTCCACAAAAGACTTGGACGATTTACTGTCCGGGCAGCGTAAACCAGAATTCAGTTCCGTTCTCATCGGATTGCACCCCGATTTCCCCGCCGTGGATTTCGACCGCCATTTTACAAAACGACAGCCCCAGGCCGGTTGAAGTGTTCGCTCCCATATCGCGCGACTCGTATTGCCGGAATCTTTTGAAAATATTTTCCTGCTGCGCGGAAGGAATTGCAAGAGGAAACGTCCAGGCATAAAAAAAGCCCTCACTAAAAGTGAGAGCTTTCCGTATCTTCTTCAGGTCTTTGTTCCTGATCGTTTCAGTATTAAGCCAAACCTTTAGCTTCTTCGATCCATGGAGCAGGATCTTTTGAAGCGTAACGGCTTCCGGCAGTTTCCAATACTTTCTGAATATCTTCAGCAGAAGCTGCTGCTACTGCGGCATACGATGCAAAACCACCTTCTGCCAGGATTTCAGCCAATTTTGGACCAACACCTGTTAATTTTGTTAAATCGTCGCCTTCGGCTGCTACTTTTGGAGCTTCAGCTTTCGGAGCTGCTTTTTTTGCCGGAGCTTCAGCAACTGCTGCTTCCACTTCAACAATCGGAGCTACCGATACATACGAGCGATTTTTTCTTTTCTTTTGGAACACAACAGTTCCGTCGATCAATGCAAAAAGCGTATGGTCTTTACCGATTCCTACATTTTCTCCGGGATGATGTGATGTACCACGCTGGCGAACTAAAATATTACCAGCTTTTGCAAACTGACCTCCGTAAATTTTTACTCCCAGTCGTTTACTTTCCGATTCGCGTCCGTTCTTCGAACTACCTACACCTTTCTTATGAGCCATGGTAAATTTTCTTTATTAATTATCCAACAATGGTTTCAACCTGAATCTGAGTGAAATACTGACGGTGACCGTTCATTTTCTGGTAAGTCTTACGACGTTTCTTTTTGAAAACAATTACCTTTTCACCTTTCACATGCTCCAGCACTTTAGCTGTCACTTTCGCACCTTTTACGGTGGGAGTACCTACGGCAACTTTACCGTCATTGTCAACCAACAATACTTTTTCGAAATCAACCGATGTTCCTTCTTCAACATCCAGGCGATGCACGAAAAGTTTTTTGTCTTTTTCAACCTTGAATTGCTGTCCTGCAATTTCAACAATCGCGTACATAATTTTACTTTTAACGTTTACACCGTCAGGCGGATACCCTGCCGGGTTTCACTTATTCGAGCCTGAACGATTCAAAATTCGGACTGCAAAAGTAGTTATTTTTAGATAATTAGCAAATTATTGAGAATAAATTACCTGCAATTTTCAACGCTTTTCAATGATCACTAGAAAATCAACTCTAGCAGTAGCTCCCATCGGCCAGAAAATTGGTTTCACATTGGGAACGATAGAACCCACTTCGCCCCGCAAACTATTCAGAAAATGCTCAGGTTTCAGATCGTCCTCCTCATTCTATCTTTTTAACTGGCATTAAAAAAATCAGATGAGAGTAGCCGTCATTCTCATCACATAATATTTTTGAAAACCTTTCGTACATCAACCCAATATTACCTGAAAATACCATCTTTTAAAAAAAACTACACGTTTCAACCTATAAAGTACCCGCCTTATCCAATTATCATAAAAGCGTTAAAAACAAAGCGCTTAACAAACATGTAAAATCCGGTTATTTTCAGCCCTTCCAATAAAACACTTTCAATTTCGGCGATAAACCAAAATGATTCTTATATTTGTTTTCACTGAAAATCAGGCCAGGCAGAATATGCAAAAAATTCGTTTGAACATTTTGGGACTTTCCGTAAGCCAGACACAATCAGGCGCATACGCATTGGTTTTGGCGGAGGAGAATGGAGAAAGGAGAATTCCGATCATTATCGGGCCTGTAGAAGCACAGGCTATTGCTATTCAGTTGGAAGGCTTAAAACCTCCCCGGCCGCTTACCCACGATTTAATAAAAAACATCGCCCTTGCTTTTGACATTTCGCTTCTGGAAGTAACTATTTACAAGCTGGAGGAAGGAATTTTCTATTCGGAGCTATTGTGTGAAATGGGCGGAAAAGAAATAAAGGTGGATTCCCGCACTTCTGATGCAGTTGCCCTGGCACTTCGGTTTCGCTGCCCCATCTATACTTCGGAAGAAATATTAAAAAAAGCCGGAATTGTGTTGGAACAGGAAGATGAAGAGTCGCCGGTAAGAAGCATTTTTGATGAAGATTATGATGAACCGGTTCCGTCGTCGTATGCGCATTATTCAACCAACGAGTTGCTGGAGTTGCTGGACGAAGCCATTCAGAATGAAGATTACGAAAAAGCCTCTTTAATAAGAGACGAGTTAAATAAAAGAGAGAAATAACGGTAAACAGTCCGGGTTCAAATTCCAGGTTTTAGCCAACTGCCGGACACCTACTATGTGAAAATAAGACAAACACGTTAAAAGGATGAAACAAGTTTTATTCTTGCTGGTAATACTTACCGGCATTTTCTTTTTTCAGCCGGCATTCGCCCAGCAAGATTCAAGCACACAGCTTACCAATAGCCAGATTCAGGTTGCAGAATCTGTAGAAAGTATTACAACTACAGTTGCTTCTGTTGAACCGGAGAACACCAAAGACAAGGCCATCATCCTTTTAGCAAAAAAACGGGAACACCCTTTTTCCATTATTACTCTGTTAAGGGGGCTGCTCGGGATGGCTGTTCTAATCTTTATCGGTTTTATTTTTAGCCGCGACCGAAAGAACATCCCCTGGAAAACCGTTGGAGTTGGCTTGCTTATTCAAGTTTTTCTGGCGCTGGGAATCCTTTACATTCCTGCAATACAAATCACGTTTGAAGTACTGGGAAAAATATTTGTCAAAATTCTTGATTTCACAAAAGAAGGAAGCACCTTTCTCTTGGGCGATCTCATGAATGCCGACACTTATGGCTACATCTTTCTTTTCCAGGTTTTGCCCACCATTATCTTTTTCTCGGCATTAACCAGTTTATTGTTTTACTGGGGCATTATCCAGAAAGTGGTGTACGGGTTGGCGTGGGTATTCACTAAAGCACTGAAAATATCGGGTGCCGAAGCACTTTCGGTAGCCGGAAATATATTTCTCGGCCAAACCGAATCTCCGCTGATGATCAAAGCCTACCTCGATAAGATGAGTAAGTCTGAGATACTGCTTGTTATGACAGGCGGAATGGCTACTTTGGCGGGAGGAGTTTTAGCTGCTTACATCGCGCTGCTTGGAGGTGACGATCCGGTTTTGCGCCTGGAATTTGCGAAGCATTTGTTAACTGCTTCAGTAATGGCCGCACCTGCCGCCATCGTGTTTTCGAAAATGCTGGTGCCTCCCACCGAAGAAATCAACAAACAAATTGAAGTAAGCAAAGAAAAAATCGGAAGCAATGTGCTGGATGCCATTTCCAACGGAACAACCGAGGGAGTGAAACTCGCCGTAAATGTTGGTGCCATGCTACTGGCTTTTATCGCCTTTATTGCCATGTTTAATTACACCATCGGAAAAATAGGAAGCTGGACACATCTGAACGAGGTAATTGCCGAAATTACCGATGGAAAATACCACGAACTTTCCCTGCAGTTTATTTTGGGTTACACCTTTGCTCCACTTATGTGGCTGATTGGAGTAACGCCGGAAGACATCGCAGTGGTTGGACGTCTTTTGGGAGAAAAACTTATTCTGACGGAATTTATCGGTTACATCAGCCTGGCAGACTTAAAAGCGACAGGTGCCTTTACCGAGACCAAATCAATTATAATGGCTACCTATATTTTATGCGGCTTTGCCAACTTTTCTTCCATCGGAATCCAAATCGGAGGGATCGGAGCCCTTGCTCCTTCCAGAAGGGTATTGCTGTCAAAATACGGAGTTCCAGCGCTGTTGGCGGGCACACTAGCATCATTAATGAGTGCAACAATAATTGGGATGATTTTAGGATAAAAGACCAATAGGTTTTTAATTTTCTTTTTTGTAACTTGCTTCACGTAACAGGTCGATAGATTTTGTTCCAAAACAATTAAAGATAAACTATAAGGGTAGAACAACAGTATTTATGATTGGTTTTGTGTTTAGGGGTTTGTAATTATCAGTCATCTTCAAAAAAGCGTCCATAATGTTCTGCCCTTTTTTCTTTGACACACAGCAGCAAG
>JBKDZK010000810.1:0-4201 GCA_047971205.1 Draconibacterium sp. | reverse complement strand
ACATTAATCGGGTCTAAGTGGTAGGGGCCATTCAGGTTCCAGTTAACCGGGAACCATCTTAGTTGTCCTTCGTAGTTTTCTATTACCGCAACAGGTTTATCGCTTCCAAAATACCCTGGGCTATGCATGTGTAGCCAATTATGTTGGTAGGCATAGTTAAAGGGGAGGAGTAAACTTCCGGGCTCAATATAACGAGTTATTTCATTCATTTGCTCAATTTGTTTCGACGAGTTGCGCATGTGCTTTCCATGTAGAAAAATTGAGAATGTAATATGCGTTACAATCAGAACGGTTAAAAAGAGAAATTGAATCCATTTTTTGTGATCCTGGGTTGCCAGCCAAAATCCGAAAAATATAAAAACAAGAATGATTAAGCGTTCAGGTAGAATATTGGCATTGGGGACAACCAGGTAGAGGAACGTGGTTCCGGTCAATAGGAGAAACCAAATTAGGTTAAATCCTAGAGCAGGTAGGCTAACAAATAATTGTTTGTTTTTTAAAATACAATTTTCTTTTATGAAAGTTGTTATTTGAACAATCATCATTAAAACAAAAATGCCGAACAGTACATGAGTAAATATGTTCCATGGTTTGCTTGTGCTTAATGTAAGTAAAGGTCGGATATCAACCAGCCAGTTGATGAGTTTTCCCAGGCCTAACCTTCCTGCTTCTTCCAGTGAATCAACTTTAACAAGATAAACGATTCCCAAAGTCAACGCTGGCAACATTGAAATAAAAACAACTTTTAATTTGATGAAAAATAAGAACCAGTTTGATAACGTAATTTTGTTCTCTTTTTTTTCCAATTTTAGTGTGGATAAAGGCATCAGAATGGTAACCGCAATTGTTATCATAAAAATAAGCATGTGCGAGAAATAAACCAGCAAGAACAGAATGCCGAGTATTGCGATGTTCTTGTAGTTGAGTTGATTGGAATAACGAAGTATAAAATAGATAGTGATAAAGAAAAAGACAAGGGCATAGATTAAATTGTATGACCCAAGGTACAACAGGTGGTTGTGAGCGAATAGAATACCAAAATAGGAAAGGATGTAATTTTGAGGTTTAAACCACAAAACAATCTTTCGGAAGAATAGGGGGAAGAGAACCAAGTAGATTCCGAGTACTAATTTCTCGGATAGATAATCAGGAAAGACAAGGTTGAATATTGCAAAAAGAAAGTGTGAAATCCAGTTGGGAACTGGTAGGTTGTTTAATCGGAATAGGTTTGCAAATTCCTGATGATTCCCTAAAATCAGTTCTTTAATTATGTTCCCGTTGTAGATATGCCCCGGGCCATCAAGAGTTAAGTAATATTTTGCCATGATCAGAGGTAGCAGGCCTATTAATAACAACGACAAAAAGAGAATTTGCTCATATGGATGTTTTGCGTTTTTTCGTAGAAACATATTTCCAATTTTATGTTTATTCACTTCTAAAACAGTGTTATAGTTTATAAATATTTATGTTCTCGTATTTCCCTATTTGCTTAGAAAGATAAGGCAGGAATGAACTGCTATTTTCGATATCTCTGTCGTTAACTATTAAATACTTGCATCCTTGCTTAATGGCGAATTCAACTCTTTCTTTATCCGAAAATATAGCATACCCATACTTTGTTAATCCTTTTTGATCCATAAAATATAGCGAAATATTTATGCTGGCGTCTGACATGCAAATTACTTTGTCTGTTCTTTTAATTCCTAGAGAACGTAAGTATGGTGTGATGGTTTCAAATGCTTTAAAATTGTTCTCATAATCCCAGTGAATATACTCCCAGTAATTTCGTTCATCTTCCTGTATAAAAATGTTGTCGTGTTTTATATATCTTTTCGAATCATATTTTATCCGGGTTTTTAATGCGCCTTGCGAAATGAGAAAAAGCAAAACAAGTAGGAAGCCCATCTTTAAAAAGAAATTTTTATAAATTCTTCGAATGTTGTTCTTTATGAAATCAAAGAAGACGAGCAGTGTCAAAGGGATGAAGATAAGTAAGTTGGTTAGGTAATAATCGTGCACATCAAAAGCTTTGAACCAAAGGAGAGAGTATAGAATTATTCCAATAAATGATATTATTAAAACAGATAAATATTTTTTAGTCACTTTTTTACTGAATGCTATTACGAGTAGAAACAACAACATAATTCCAAGTAACGCTTCTTTGTTAAAGTAAGAAGGCAGCAAATTCCAATATAAAGAGTTGGCAATTTCACTTCTTTTTTCAGCCGGAAGTTCCCAAATTGGAAAAATATCTTGTAAGAATAAATTACGATGGTTTTGGGCATTGTAATAGCGAGCGTATAATTACCAAACGGCAATTACGACAAGCACGTATAAAAATGTAACAATTTTTAGCAAAGTACTTTTGATAGTTTGTTTTTTGTTCCACACCTTGATAATACCATCGAGAACAATGGTCCCCAGAATGGCCATGAATATTATTAGAGATGTAATCTTTAAAAGTCCGGATAGTGTAAAAAATGCCATTGAAAGTATCAGCCACTTTTTATTGTGCTTTTCATCGTAACGATAAAAGAAATAAGTCCCTGTCAATGCCAAGCCAAATGCCGGTGCATTTGATAAAAAGTTGTTGGTATAAAATATAAGAAGCGGAGAGGTGAAAACGATCAGGGGGATAAAAAAACTCCAAAAAGTGTCCTTTAATATTCTTCCTGATAGCTTGAATAACGAGAAAAGACCGGAAAATACGATAAGAATATTTATTAGCCGGGATATAAATTCCTGCTGTCCAAAAATCTTCCACAGCTGGGCTACGGTGTAGTAGATTATTGGAAACTCCGACATCGTTTTCCCATTTTCTTTATCTCCGGTCCAGTGAACTTCGGGAGTGAAAAAATTAAGGTTTTCTTTATAATAGTTCATCGTAATTGAAAGACAGTCAGCCTGTCTCCAGGTATGGTTGGAATAAGGTCGGTGAAAAAGAATTTCCTGATAGTTATAAGCAAGACTTATGAATATTAATGCTCCAATAAACAGTAAATTGGTAATTAAAGATTTGTTTTTCATATTGTCTGGAGTTTAATCTGAAATTCTTTTGTACAGCCATACGTACCTATCTGGAGAAGTATAATCCAGCCGGAAGTTATCGGATAAAATTACTCTCAACTCATCCCATTTGTCCATCTGTAGTTTTTCAATATTTCCAAAAATGACTACATCGTCAATTGTCATACTTTTTGAAGAATGAATGTTCGATGGCCAGGCAATACCTTCTGCACTGGAGTGATTTGCTAGTAAAACCTGGGGCATTTCTTCCTCGTTCCATGAAACCGGAAACCATCCGGTCCCTGCTTCATAATTCTCCAGTATTATCAATGGTTTGTCTGCTCCCAGATAATTTGATAGGTGCAACTCAATCCAATGATCGGATAAATTTACAGGTAAAACGATACTATTATTATCAATTTTATTGCTAGTCTCATAAAGAGCTTGGGCATGTTTATCCAGTTTCTTTATCGTTCCGTTGAGATGTTTAAGTAATAGCCCAACATGCAGGAGAACAACTGCAATGATAATGATGCTATTGAAGCGGATATTCATTGCCATAGGAATAATGAATAACAGGACGAACATGTACACAACGATTATTAACCGGGTTGACATCATCCCCGCACCTGAGCCTTCGGGAATAAGGAAAAGCAATAGCAAGGACAAGAAAAGAGGAAGCAATATAAAATGTGTCTTAACACTGTTGTAACTAACTTTTTTTCTTTTTACTATTTTCAGTATGAGTAAAATGAGGAGAAAAAAGAAGAATGGAGTCGTTAGCAGCATATCACTATTGTAAGCGTAAATAATAAGTGGCCTTACATTGAATATCCATTTTATAATTTCCGATGTGGAATAGCTCTCTTCAGATTGAAAAAAATTGGTTTGCAGAGTAAATAGCAATGCAAATACTAAAGATGGTAAAGCGGCAACAAAGAGGGAGAGAATTTTTTTTATAAAAAATAACTTGGCTGTTTCATCTCTCATTCCCTTTGTGTATTCTCTTATTGAGTACTGGACGAGATAGGCTCCCAAGGATAATCCCAATAGCCCAAAATCAGAATATTTGAATAATAACAAAGAAGTAAGAGCCAGGACAGAATCAAGTGGCTTCTGATAGAAAGGCTCCCGATATATTTTATGTAATAGCCCAAGGTGAAAAATAATAAGATGAAAGCCATGCTAAAATTGT
>JBKDZK010000809.1:0-3203 GCA_047971205.1 Draconibacterium sp. | reverse complement strand
ATATCGGTATGGTGTAAGTTTCGAAACCGGGGAACTTGATGTTTCAGGCATCAAAATAAACGCAAGCTTTGATGACGCTTCTTTTCTGACAATCATTACGGCCATTGAAGTGGGGACTGAGTTATCATACGAGATACTTGAGGATAAAAAAATAACTGTTACGAATAATAAGAAACTGAATTAGATATGAGATAAATCCTAATCCTGACAGCATCTAAATCGGATGCAAAAAAAAGTCCCGGGAATCTGAGAAAGGATCAGTTTCTCAAATCCCATCAGGACAAATTGTACAATTAAATATTTAAGCTTTATTTACACAATTCAAAATTATTAAAAAAACAATTATTGTTAAGTACTTAATTATGTCATTCTATGCCATATTACTACAATTGGTATTTGCGGGGACTGTTTTGGCCACTGCAACAGGCAGAAGCCAGAGCATCGAGCGGATGAAATTAGACCTCGAGACAAGATCCTGTACCTTAAAAGAGTTCTTCGATGAGGTGGAACAAAATTCCACGTTTCGTTTCTTTTATATTGAAAAGGAAATTGACGAAAACAGCCGGGTAACGATCAATCCCGGAAAGGAAAATTTTAAAGAAACCTTGCAGGATATTGCTAACCAGCAAATGTTGCAATTCAAGGTAATTAACGAGGTAATTGTTGTTAAAGATGCGAAAGAAGAAAAACCGGCGGTAATTGAACAAGAGGTAAAAACCATAAAAGGTAAAATAACCGATTCATCAGGTCAGCCACTACCCGGAGCTTCTATCGTTATAAAAGGTACATCAGTAGGTGTTACCTCAGATTTTGATGGTAACTATACCATCGACGTACCTGTTGATGTCAAAGTGTTGTTTTTTTCATTTATTGGAATGAGGACGCAGGAAATTGAGATTGGTACACAATTGAATTTGAATGTGCTGTTGGTTGAGGAGAGTTCTGAACTTGAGGAAGTTATCGTTGTTGGGTATGGTACCCAGAAAAAGGTGAATTTAACGGGTGCCGTTGAAGCTGTGGGGAGCGAAGCTTTTGAAAATCGTTCAACTTCGAACACAACACAGGCCCTGCAAGGAGTTATCCCAAACCTGAACATCTCATTGGAAGACGGAAAGCCTACTCGTTCAGCTTCCTACAATGTGCGTGGTAAGACATCAATTGGGCAGGGGGGAAGTGCGCTGGTTCTGATTGATGGTGTAGAGGGTAATCCTTCCTTATTGAACCCGAACGACATCGAGAGTGTCAGCGTGTTGAAGGATGCTGCTTCGGCTGCCATTTACGGAGCGAGAGGTTCGTTTGGCGTGGTGTTGATTACAACCAAAAAACCACAGAAGGGCAAGACGAAAATTAATTATACTGGCAATTATTCCATTCAATCCTTAGCTCAGAAGCCTGAGTTTGTTACTGACGCTGTTACCTGGGTTGAACATTTCAGGGCATCCTATTTTAATCGTCAGGGAACAGTGCCAACTTCAATCAACAACAATACACAAGCATATAGCGATGAGTGGCTGGAGAGGTTGAAAGCATGGAAAGCCTCAGGTGAAGGTCCGAAAACAGAAATATTGCCCAATGGAGATTATGAATACTATAGCAATACCGATTGGATGGATTTGCTTTTTAAAGATCAAACATTTACCCAGGATCACAATCTGACGATTTCCGGAGGCAACGATAAATCAGATTTTTATATTTCTGGTCGCTTATACGACTTTGGTGGCATGTATAATTTTGATCCGGATACTTATCGTTCTTATAACCTTAGGGCAAAAGGATCATTGCAGGCCTATCAGTGGCTGCGTCTTTCCAATAATATGGAATATGCCAACGATTCCTATCACATGCCTTTCTCTGCGCTGGGACGAAGTGCAAACATTCAACGTTACATTGAGGTAAGCGCTTTTCCAAGCATGCCAATGTACAACCCCGACGGAACCTATACCCGAGGTGGAGCTTCAACTTTAGGTGGTTTTGTTGACGGAAACAATTACCAGAATAACAAACGAAACCTATTCAAAAATACGGTATCTCTTAATACTAATTTTTTCGGGAATAAACTTCGTGTAAATGGAGATTTTACCTTCCGCTACGATGGTCGTGATTTCTTTTGGAAAAGGGTAAAGATTCCGTATTACCAAAATGAAAATGCTACCAGTCCAAAATATCTTGGCGATACCAATGGTGTCATTTACGAGTGGATGGGGCACACACTATACAAGGCATCCAACCTTTACGCCGAATACGAAAATACCTTTGTTGACAAACATTACGTAAAAGCAATGGCTGGGTGGAACTACGAAACATCGTCATATAAAGCCAATAGTATTCAACGTAACCAGTTGTTACTTGAAAGTGCTGAAAGTGTTCAGTTGGCAACAGGTACCTCCATTACTCCGGGAGCAAGCATTACCCGATGGAAAACTGCCGGAACATTCTTCCGCGTAAACTATGGCTACCTCGATCGTTATTTGGTGGAAGTAAACGGACGCTATGATGGTTCATCCAGGTTTCCTACTGATCAACAATGGGGTTTCTTCCCGTCTGTTTCGGGAGGATGGAGACTTTCGGAAGAACCTTTCTGGAATGTGAATGAAAGTATTTTATCGGATATCAAATTCCGTGCGTCATACGGTTCTCTGGGGAATGGAAATATTTCTCCTTACCAGTTTCTTGAGTTGTTGAGTATCGGCACTTCGGGGCGCGTACTCGACGGTGCTTTGAACAAAAAGACAAGTGCGCCATCTCCTATTCCTGATGGGCTTACATGGGAAATAGCTACAACAACCGACTTTGGTCTTGATTTGGGGATGCTGAAGGGCAAACTCCGTTTCAGCGGAGACTACTATGTTAGGAAGACAACTGATATGTATGTGGCTGGCCCAACCTTGCCTGATATTTTTGGTGCCACATCTCCAAAAGGAAATTATGCAGATATGACCACAAATGGATTCGAGATTACATTCACCTGGCAGGATAAGTTCAACCTGGCCAACAAGCCTTTCAACTATCAGATACGCGGTTCGCTGTACGATTATGTATCAACAATCGACAAGTTTAACAACCCAACCAAAAAGATCACTGATTACTACGAAGGACAAACAGTTGGTGATATTTGGGGCTTCAGAACAGATGGTTTGTTCCAGGAAGATCCTGATCCCAGTGAATACATCAATACCATTTTTAATAGTTCTGCTGATGCTGTG
>JBKDZK010000808.1:0-6013 GCA_047971205.1 Draconibacterium sp. | reverse complement strand
TCGAAAGTTTTGTACATACACCTAAATAGGTGAAAACTTTCGAGACCTGCATTAACTTGCAGGTCTTATTTATCAAGACTTATCAAATGGCTACTGATTATTTGTTGCGGAAGTAAGGTGCCCAATAATCAATAATCAATAAAGAATACTCAACATTTGGTTGGAAATTGAATAGTGAGAAAATTAGTAATAGGAAAGTTAATACCATTAGTTTATGTCCGATTTTTTCCAGCAGGTTTTCGAAGTGGTAAAACAAATTCCTCCCGGCAGGGTGACCTCCTACGGAGCAATTGCCCGTTACCTGGGAACCGGCGGATCGGCGCGTATGGTGGGATGGGCCATGAATGCCAGTCATACATCGCCCGATTATGTTCCCGCGCACCGCGTAGTGAACAGAAATGGCTTACTCACAGGCAAACATCATTTCGACAGCCCCAATGCCATGCAGGAATTACTCGAAGCCGAAGGGTTCAAAATCGAAGACGACCAGATTCTGAATTTTCAGGAACGATTCTGGGATCCGGCAAAGGAACTTGCACTATAATAAATCGAACAAATGTTTGTTTTTATTTGAAATGAAAACATTTCGGAGATAGAGGTGTTTTTATAAGGCAATTGTTACTTTTGCATGGTTTTACGATTACATAAGAACATAAGAATCATTTAAAAATGGCTGAAATACCAAGAAAGTTAATTGTCCCGAAGAATGTTACCGATGCTTTGCGCACGGTAAAATACCCGGGAAGTAATGAAGACATTGTTGCGCTTGAAATGCCACAGGAAATTCGGATTGCCGGACAACGCGTAAGTTTTTCCCTGGTTTTTCAGAAAAGCGATGATCCAAATATAGAAGCGCTGATCCTCGAATGTGAGAAAGCGATCAAAACCTATGTAGGCGAGGAAGTGGAGATTGAAGACAATATCGCGGTGAAATACATCCACGATATGGAACGTCCGGTTCTTCCAAACGTAAAAAATATCATCGCCATCGCCTCCGGTAAAGGCGGTGTTGGAAAATCAACGGTTTCGGTAAACCTGGCGGTGGCACTGGCCAATTCGGGTGCAAAAGTGGGGTTGTTGGATGCCGATATTTTCGGACCTTCCATTCCTAAAATGTTTGGAGCCGAAGGCGACCGCCCGGCAGGTATTAAGATCGACGGTCGTGAAATGATCAATCCGCTGGAAAAATACGGTGTTAAATTTCTTTCGGTGGGCTTTTTTGTAGATACTGAAAGTGCCATTATCTGGCGCGGCCCCATGGCTTCGAATGCCCTGAAACAGTTGATCTCCGAAGGAAACTGGGGCGATCTTGATTATTTGCTGATCGACCTTCCTCCCGGAACAAGCGATATTCACCTGACACTGGTGCAATCAGTGCCGGTTACAGGAGCGGTGATTGTTACCACTCCGCAGGATGTGGCACTGGCCGATGTGGTGCGCGGTGCCAGCATGTTCCAAAGTAAATCGATTGATGTTCCGGTGCTGGGGCTGGTTGAAAACATGGCCTGGTTCACGCCCGAAGAATTGCCGGAGAATAAATACTACATTTTTGGTAAAGACGGCGGTAAAAAACTGGCCGACAAACTGGGGCTGTCGTTTTTAGGGCAGATTCCGATCGTACAAAGTATTCGCGAGGGGGGCGATTCGGGCAACCCGGTTGCTTCAGCGGCCGGAACAATTACCGGAAAGGCTTTTGCTGAAATTGCAGCAACCGTAAAACACCGGATACACCTGCGAAACCTGCAACTGGCACCTACCAAAAAAGTGAAAGTTTCAAGAAAATAGTTCTCCTGATAAGGAGGCCTTTCAAACGGAAGAGATTTGTTTATTTACAGCAGATCTCTTCTGTATTTTTACCCGAATTGTATTGGGGGTTTTTAAGCAACCAAATTTTCTTATTTTTGCAGCACCCGTCATGAGAATAAATAATGGTAATCAACAATAATCTGATGTTTCGGGAGTTTATTCTTAGAGCAAATAAAATACCTGTTTGAAGAGACTTTTTTTACATACCATAGTTTTTCTTTTATTGGTTGCGGTTTTTGCAGGGTGTTCCACCGAAAAGAATACCCGGGCATCGCGTGCTTACCATAATGTTACCTCGAAGTACAACATCTACTTTAATGCCAACGAGAGTGTAAAAGCGGGGCTCGAAACCATCGATTCGCGCATTGAGGATGACTACACGCACGTGCTTCCGATTTTTAAGGAAAATGATCCGGCAGCAGCTAAAATGGTAAAATCCGATATGGATTATGCCGTTATTAAATGCTCGAAGCTGGTTGAAATTCATTCTCTGACCAAAAAACCTAAGCGGAAAAGAGGGGGTGGTTCGCGCAAGTACCAGGAGTTTGCCAGCCAGGAAGAATTCAACAAATGGGTCGACGAAAGCTATTTGCTGATGGGTAGAGCATACTTCTATCAACAAAATTATTTTGCAGCCATCGATAATTTCTCGTACGTAGTTCGTAAATATCCCAAGGAAGAAACCGCCAGCATGGCGCAAGTCTATCTGATCAGGGCTTACACACAACTCGAAAGATACATTGAGGCCAACGAAGTTATTCAGGCCATTCAGGGCTACGACGATTTTCCGCGGAAATACGAACGCGAACTGGCACTTGCCACCGCCGATTATTATAAAAAACAGGGCACTTACAGCGAAGCGATCCGAATGCTGGACATTGCCGTAAACAAAACGTTCTGGAGAAAAGAAAGGGCGCGTTTACTGTACATTGTTGCACAGTTGTACCAGGAAATGGGGCAAAACGACAAGGCCTCGGAAATATTTGGACAGGTGGCGCGCATCAGTCCCGATTATACGATGGCATTTAATGCTCGAATCAACTCAGCAGGAATATTTTCAGGTGAAGGCGACATCACTCAACTTAAAAAGGAGTTGAACAAGATGTTGCGTGATAAGAAGAACATCGATTTTCGCGACCAGATCTACTATGCATTGGGTAACCTGTTGATGAGGGAAGGTAACCGCGATGACGGAAAGGACAACTACCGTCTTTCGGTGGCAGCGAGTTACAAAAACCAGTACCAGCGTGCTTTGTCAGCGATCACACTGGCAAATCTTTATTTTGAAGACCAGAATTACCGGGGAGCACAGGCTTATTACGACAGTGCCATGATCATCATCGATGAGAATTATCCGGATTACAAAAATGTTGAATCAAGATACAAAAGCCTCACCAGCCTGGTGGATAACCTGTTGATGGTGGAGCGCCAGGATAGTTTGCAGAAAATTGCTCAAATGCCGGCGGGCGAGCGCGAGGCTTTGATTGCCCGTTTGATGCAGGAAGAGCAGGAGCGCCAGCGCAACACGGAAAACCTGGCTATGCAAGGCTCCCGCGATCAGGGTTATTACCGCTCTAACCGCTACCGGATGGGAATGGGAGGCTCGGGTGGAACCGGATGGTATTTCTACAATCCGCAAACGATTTCTTACGGAAGGGTAACTTTCCAGCAACAGTGGGGCCGAAGACCATTGGAAGACGACTGGCGGCGCGCCAACAAGAACACGGTTTCGATGGGCGAAGAAGACGAGGTGGCAGAAGAGGCCCGTCAGGAAGAACAACGGGAGCAAGACCCGCTGAAAAAAGAATTTTATACGCAGGATCTTCCTCTGACCGATTCGCTGATGCTGGTTTCGCACAACCGGATCCGGGATGCACTCTACAACGCCGGAAAAATATTTAAAGCCGAGTTTGAGGATTATCCGCGTTCAGCAGAATCGTTTGAAGACCTGAACAAACGCTACCCCGCCAATATTTACCTGCTTTCGGCTTACTTCGATCTGTACGACTTGTACGAGTTGATGGGCGATAAAGCGAAATCGGACTATTACCGCAACCTGATTATTTCGCAGTATCCGGAAAGCAAATACGCGCAATTCCTGCTTAATCCGAATTTCTTTGTGGAAATGGAAGCCCGCCTCGACAGCCTCAACAAACTGTACCAGGAGACATTCAAAAATTACAAAGCCGGCCGGTACCGCAGTGTTTTAACGCTGGCATCGGAGATGAAACAGATGAAGCCCGACACGGTGATCATTCCAAAAATCGATTTTATGGAAGCGATTGCAAAGGGAACCCGGTCGGATATGAGTCAGTTTGAATTGCTGATGAAGGGTTATCTTGAAAAGTACCCGGCAAAAGAACCATCGCCGCTGGCAAAGGAAATTCTGACATTGATCCAGGACAGTACGCTGGCCGATTACCAAAAGCTGGTGGAGATGGGATATATCAACGAGGAAATTCAAAATGAAGAGTTGCTTGCCAACGGAGATGTTGACGATGAGTTTGGCGGTAAGTTCTCGTACGACGAAGATCTGTTGCATTATTTTGTGATTGCTTATCCTCGAAAAGACGAGAAGAAGATCGATCTGAATCGCTTGAAATTTGACATTGCCAACTACAACATCGACCACTATACAAAGGTTGATTACGATATTGAAACCGAAAATCTGAACGAGAACACAGCATTTGTACTGGTTCGTGCCATGCAAAACAAAGAGAATGCGTTGATCTATCACGGATCGATCATTCGCAGGGCACCGGTGTTCAAATCGCTTCAGGACATCGATTACATGAATTTTGTTATTTCTTCTACCAACTACCGTCAGGTGATGTCGGAGAAATCCATTGCTGATTACCTGAAGTTCTTTGTGAAAAATTACAGCCGCTTTATTCGTTCAAACTTTACTGACGATGGCCTGGATATTTCACCGGAAGAACTGATGGCACGCGCCGAAGCCGAATCAAATGCGCTGAAGGAAAAAGGACGTTTTGTGAGTGTAAGCACTGCTTTGCCAGGAACTTTCAATACAGAGGTAGATACAACACAAAACTTTGTGTTGGCTGTGAAAGACAAAGGCGTTTCAATACGCCAGGTTCTGAAAGAATTCTCTGATTTCAACCGCGCCGAGTTTAGACCCTGGAATCTGGGAACACAAATAAAACAGATAGATGAGTACCAGTTGCTCGTGGTAAATGGCATTCCGGCTCTGAACCAGTCGTTGTCGTATTTCCGGAAGGTATTGACTACCCGGAGCCTCTATGGTTCGCTCACAGGTATTTCTTACCGTGCATTCCTGATAACAGATGAAAACCTGCAGGCTTTGATGGACAAGAACAAAGTGGATGAATACATGACGTTCTTCCGGGCGCATTATACACAACGGAGTTCAGATCAAGGCAGCAGTAGCACGCAGTCGAATACGCAAAGTCCCGGGGCGGTGACTCAGCCAACAACTACAGGAGCGGTACAAGAGGCTGCAACAGTTACGGATGTGGAAGGCCCGTATAATCCGGCAGTGGAGGGAGCACACAGAGTTGTGTTTGTGATTCCGGCAGAAGGAATTGACAAGGCTGTTTTTATCCAGGGAATTGAGCGTTACAACAGCGATAACTTTGCAGGTTCAAACTTTGTAGTTTCCGAACAGGCACTGGATGCATATCGAGTATTGGTCATTATTTCGGGAATGAAAGACAAGGAAACAGGACGTTTGTATTTCAGTAACCTGGTTCGCACCCGCAGTTTGTTTGATGCGCTGGGCAATGCCGAGTACCGGAACTTTCTTATTTCCGACGAAAACTTTGACATTTTCCTCAACGAAAAGAACATCACCCAGTACATGGATTTCTACAAAAAAGTGTACCTCGGTAACTAGCCGCAAGTTTCAAACGGATACATTGCAGCAGCTCTTGACTCTTCGCTCAAGGCTCTATGCCCTTTGCCCGCAAAGTGGTTAAACTTTGTTAATTCCATACTTCAGCGGCACTTTTTTTGTTTCTATCTTTACATGAATAATAATAAAACAATGAGTATGAATAAACCACGTATACTTTGGACCGACGACGAAATTGACCTGCTACGCCCCCATATTCTGTTTCTGACAGAGAAGGGATACGAAGTGGAGACAGCTACAAATGGACTCGACGCGGTTGAGAAAGTAGGTGGTAGTTATTTCGACATCATTTTTCTGGACGAGAACATGCCGGGT
>JBKDZK010000807.1:0-4062 GCA_047971205.1 Draconibacterium sp. | reverse complement strand
TGCTCCAGTATTTGAATAAGTGCTTCTTTGGAAATACGGCGTTTGATCTCGCCTTTTTCGACTACCGAAATAGAGCCACGTTCTTCGGAAACAACAATCGACAAGGCATCGGAATTTTCCGACATTCCCACGGCAGCCCGGTGCCGCAGCCCCAAAGCCTTATCGAGCGATTTGGAAGTGAGCGGCAAAATACATCCGGCAGCCACAATCCGGGTTCCTTTAATGATAATCGCTCCGTCGTGAAGCGGAGAGTTTTTAAAAAACAGGGTACGAATCAGCGAAGAAGAAACCGCAGCATTGATCTGCTCTCCCGTATTGATCTGCTCGTTGAGTTCCGAGTTTCCGGCAATAATAATCAGTGCGCCGGTTTTGGTTTTCGACATCGACTCACAGGCATCCACCAGGCTGGCAATCTGCTGATGGTTGATCACCTTTTCTTTCCCGGCACCAAAAAGTTTGTCAAACGACAAAAGCCGGTTCAGGTTGTACCTGCTCCCGATAAGTACCAGAAATTTCCGGATCTCGGGGTGAAATACAATAATCAGCGCAAGCACCCCTACCCCGATGAACTGGCCCATAATGGATCCGAGCAGTTCCATGTTTAGTGCCTTTACCACCAGCCATAACAGATAAAGCGAAAACAGTCCGACAGCAATATTAAATGCCACCGTACCTTTTATAAGACGATACAACTGGTAAATCAAAATAGCCACCAGGATTATATCAAGGATATCGAGAAACCGTATGGTAATAAAAGCGGAGATCACTTTATGGATGCTTTAATTTCACAAAAGATTTTTACGGCTTCCACCGCTTCTTTTACATCGTGAACACGAAGGATATCGGCGCCTCCCAACAAAGCCAGTGTGTTGGCTACGCTGGTGCCGTTCAACGCTTCTTCAGCTGTAATGTCCAGCGCTTTCCAAATCATCGACTTACGGCTTAAACCAACCATTACCGGTAGTTGGAATACTTTGAAAGCATCAAGCCGGTTCAGCAATTCGTAATTATGGTCCAGGTTTTTTCCAAACCCAAAGCCGGGGTCAATAATTACATCTTTTACGCCCAGCTTGGTAAGTTTCTTATACTTTTCAGCAAAATAGGACGAAATATCTTTGATAATGTCGGTATATTCCGGGCTGTCCTGCATGTCTTTCGGAGTTCCCTGTATGTGCGACAAAATATACGGAACCTGTAGCTGAGCCACTGTTTCAAACATTTTAGAGTCAAGCATTCCTCCCGAAATATCATTTACAATGATCGGCCCTATCTCGTCAACCACCCGAACAGCCACCCACGAGCGAAAGGTATCGATCGAGATTGGAATATCGGGGAAGTTCTTCCGAATGGCCTGAACTGCGGGCAGTAAACGACCCAGCTCAAGTTTGGTTGAAACATTCTCGGCCCCGGGGCGGGTCGACACGGCTCCCAAATCAATAATACCCACTCCTTCACTGATCATATTTTCCACTGCATTCAGCATGGTTGTCTCGTCTTCCATTTTGCCCCCGTCGTAAAACGAATCGGGTGTGATATTCACAATTCCCATCACAACCGGAATGGAAAGATCAACCTGACTTTCTCCCAACTGAATCGAACTATTACGTTTAAGAAATTTGCCAGCGGACTGTGTAATTAACATAACATTAGTGCCATTTATGTTTAACAAATCATTAAGGACTTATAACAAGCCGTTAACTACAAAAGTAGAATAAAACAAGTCAAATTTGCCATTTTTTCATACTTTTATCTCTTAATTTAGCAATGTGGAAACGATTAATTGGTCTATCTTTCCGCCCTGAATTGAAATCCGGAAAAGCAGTAATAAATTGAACATGGATAAGACAAACCAGCAATACCATCGGGTAATAGAAATATGCCGAAATTTGTTTAACCAGAAAATGACAGACTATGGCACTGCCTGGCGTATTTTGCGGCCTCAATCCCTGACCGACCAAATTTACATAAAAGCCCAGCGCATCCGAAGCATCGAAGAAAAAGGCGTTTCGAAAGTAGGCGAAGGTATCAAACCTGAATTTATCGGTATCATCAATTACTGCATTATGGGTTTGGTACAACTCGAACTGGGCCCTTCCGACGAGGAACTTCCGGGAGAACAAACACTTGAACTCTACGATAAACATTTTCAGCAGGCCAAAAAACTGATGATGGACAAAAACCATGATTACGGCGAGGCCTGGCGAAACATGCGAATCAGCTCTTACACCGACCTGATCCTCATGAAAATAAAACGCACCAAGCAGATTGAGGACAACCTGGGAAAAACCCTTGTATCGGAAGGAATTGACGCCAACTACATGGACATGATCAATTATGCGGTGTTTGCAATGATCAAAATTGAATTCGAAAACGAAGATTAAGCAACTATGGTAAAAATTCTGAAACACCTGGCCCGGATTCTGTTCGGCCTTGTTTTTATATTTTCCGGTTTTGTAAAAGGAATTGATCCGCTGGGCTCAACCTATAAATTCACCGATTATTTTCATGCACTGGGGCTCGACGGCCTGGTGTGGGCAGCTTTTCCGCTGGGAATTCTGCTGGCTTTTGCCGAATTTGCCATTGGCGTGGCCTTTCTTTTTAACTGGCGCATGAAGTGGTTCTCGTGGCTGGGTCTGCTTTTTATGGCCTTTTTCACACCGCTTACACTGTGGATTGCGGTTAAAAACCCGGTTACCGACTGTGGCTGTTTTGGCGATGCGCTTGTAATCTCGAACTGGGAAACCTTCTACAAAAACCTGTTATTCTCGGCGCTGGCCATTATGGCGGTGTTCAACCGCCAATGGTACTCGGAGCAGGTAAAAACCAAAATGCCGCTGGTACTGAGTTCCCTTACTTTTGTGGTGTATTTCGGCATGGTTTATTATTCGTACAATCACTTGCCGCTGATTGATTTCAGACCCTACAAAGCAGGTACCCACATTCCGGAAGCGATGAGCGTTCCGGAAGGCGCACCGCAGGATGAGTATGAAAACATTTTCTACTACAAGAATAAACAAACAGGCGAAGTAAAAGAATTCACCGAAGAGAATTACCCCTGGCAGGATACGGCCAACTGGGAATACGACGATATGGTGTCGAACCTGGTTCAAAAAGGATACGAAGCTCCCATTCATAATTTTATGATTGAATCGCCCGAAGGAGAAGACATTACCGACTTTTTTATTTACGACGAGAATTATGTGTTTATGCTCGTTGCTTACGATCTGAGTAAAACAAATACCGCTTCGCAAGACCGGATCAATACCCTGGCAGATTGGGCGCTAGCACAGGGCTATTCGTTTGTTTGCCTCACTTCTTCGTTGCCTGATGAAGCCATGGATTTCGCTGACCAGCATGGCACACCTTACGAGTATTTCAACGTGGACGAAGTGACACTGAAAACCATTATCCGGTCGAACCCGGGTTTGATAGTGCTGAAAAACGGTACAGTAATCGCCAAATACCACGCCAACGATATTCCATCGCCCGAAGCGTTTCAAAAAGAATTTGAGGAGTAGGTGTGAGCATATAACCGTTAAAGACTTAAAGCAGACTACAATATGTAACGACGTGCAGAAAACACAAAGGCAGAATCCCAAACAAAAAGCGAATGATCGATTTAATTAGAAAACAGAACCTTCGTTCACTTTCAACTAAGAAGAATATTGAGGTGCGTTCTTCTTTATCTTAATCAAAATTTCCTTTTTATTTTTTTGTGCTTCTTCAAGATCGTAATCATCTTGTAATCCAAGCCAGAATTTTGCAGTTGTTCCAAAATAAGAAGCCAATCGGAGCGCAGTGTCAGCCGTAATTCTTCTTTTCCCTTTTATTATTGCAGAAATACGGGTCTGCGGAATATCTGTATCTTTCGATAGTCTGTAGGCAGATATTTGCAAAGGCAGTAAAAACTCTTCAAGTAAAATTTCGCCTGGGTGAATATTTGCTAATTTTTCCATATTCTGGTTCCTCCTTTTTTAATGATAATCGGTTATCTCAACATCATGCGCATTGTTGTCAATCCACCTAAAAACAATTCGCCACTGAATATTAATTCTGATACTA
>JBKDZK010000806.1:0-4184 GCA_047971205.1 Draconibacterium sp. | reverse complement strand
TTATGTGGGAAATGAGATCAGAAATCAGATCTTGAGCGGAAAATATCAAATTTTAAGGCAACAAAACAGGAAAATAACTATTTTTCAAATCCTAATTTTATTGCTGCGGATTTAAGGTTTTAGAGGAATTTTTAAACTCTTTCCAGATAAAAACACCCCACAAAGCTGCAATCAAAGTAGCACCCTGTCCTAAGCCATAAGAAATGGCGGCACCAGCTTTTCCTGCAGCGATCAAATTTAATGAATTTCCAACACCCCAGATCAAACCACCCAAAATACCAACCGAGTGTATCGAAAATTTCCCTTTAAAATATTCTTTGTAATTCGTTGGTGCTCCACTAATCGGCTTTTTCATCAGAATTGTATTGAAAAGAAAATTACTAACGAAAATACCAAGTGAGAAAACCACAACTGCTGTATACGGAGTCATTTTTCCGGCAGCAGGTGACACAAAATTGTCGAGGTCCATTGATGCGGCAACAAAGCGGTAAAAAAACGACATAAGCAAACCTGCAAGAATGGAGATAAATATTCCTTTTGATGTTACTTTCTGATTTCCTGAGGCTGTTTTCTTGTATGCAACTGCATTCAAGATTATTGCTACGGTAATTAAAGCAACGCCCAGAAAAAGAAACACCGGATCGCCTTTTTGCGAACCCATATAGTTAATAATAACACCAAGCACAAGCGCTAGACCTATTCCGACAGGAAATGCTACCGACATTCCGGCAACTGCAATGGCTGCCGACAACAAAATATTGGCAGCATTAAAAATAATACCTCCGAGAAAAGCACTGCCTATATTTTTCATATCTGCCTGCGCAAGGTCGGGTAAAAAGCTCCGCCCATTTTCGCCCATACTGCCAAGCGTAAACGCAAAAATCAGCGAAAGCACCAATACGCCAATAACATAGTCCCAGTAAAACAGCTCGTAACGCCAAGTTTTGCCTGCCAGTTTTTGGGTATTTCCCCACGAGCCCCAGCAAAACATTGTGACCACACAAAAGATAATTGCCAGTGAATAGTTGTTTACAATAAACATGATCGTTTTATTTTTAGTTATAAATTATTTTTCGGCACTCTGTTCGAATTCCGGATTTGGTTCCATCATTTTTGCACCAACTTGCTTTTGCCAGTCGTGCAACAGTTTGAGTAATTCTTGTGCTTTTTCAGGTTCTAGAGCAGCAAGGTCGTGTTCTTCTTCCGGATCGTTTTTTAGGTTGAAAAGCTGTACCATACCATTTTCAAAATAATCCAGCAGTTTATAATCGCCGCTTCTTACCGCACCACCCGGACTTTGCATTCCGTGATTGCTGTAATGAGGGAAATGCCAGAAAATAGCTTTTCTCCCAATATTTGGTTGACCTTCGAGAAGCGGAACAATACTGGCTCCGTCGGTTTTTGCATTTTCAGGTTGCTGTATGCCCAGCATATCCAGAATTGTTGGAAAGAAATCGGGCCCCGTAACCGGAACATCACAAACATACCCCTGCAATGCTTTACCCGGCCATTTTACAATTAACGGCACACGAATTCCGCCTTCGTAAAGCCAACCTTTGCCCCCACGCAATGGCAGGTTTGATGTTGAAAATGCTTTGTCGAGTTTATTTTTGTTAATCACACGACCAGGCTCGTAAAAGTTGGCTGCCGACATTCCTCCATTATCCGAATAAAATATCACAACCGTGTGATCGTCAATCTTCAATTCTTTAAGCTTGGCAAGAACCCGGCCCAGACTTTCATCCATACTGTCTACCATTGCGGCAAACTCTACATTATCCTGGTAGCGCTTAATTTTAACCGTATTCTCGTCGAATATACGGTATCCCTGATGGTTAACACCAGCAGTTTCTATTGACGAACCAGGATTTCCTTCAAGTGTAAAAGTGGAATCTTTTGGTGTAGGATGTTTGGTCAGTTTAGCTTTGTATTTCTCCACCAAATCCGGGCGTCCTTCAATTGGGTCGTGCACCGCAAAATGCGACAGATACAGAAAAAACGGTTGATCTTTATTTGTTTCAATATATTTTAAAGCCTCGGTTGTTAAGCGGTCGGTAAGGTATTCACCATCAGGGCCGCCTTCAAGACGTTTTAAGCCATAAGGAGAAAAATAACCTGTATTGGGCCAGCCTTTGTTCCAATCGGGCAAATGCATATCGAAGCCCTGCCTTGAAGTTGAAGCCGAGTCTTCTCCCAAATGCCATTTACCAAATATCACGGTTTTATAACCGTTTTCGTGCAGCACTTTAGGAATGGTAGCTTCGCCGTAGGGCAAATGCTGCTTCACTTGTACATTTTTCAACTTCTGAAATGGGAAATCCAAACGCCCCGGCAACCAGTCGGTAAGGTTTAATGATGCAGGATATTTCCCCGAAATTATACTCGCACGCGATGGCGAACATACATGACAAGCGGCATAGGCGCTGGTAAAACGAACACCTTCAGTAGCCAAATGGTCGATGTTAGGAGTTTCGTAAAAACTACTCCCGTAACATCCAACATCTTTCCAACCAAGATCGTCAACGAGAAAGTACACAACATTCATTGGCTGTTCTTTCTTTTTTGGGCTGCATTGCAGACAAATCGCAGCCATTAAAACTATCGGAATAGACAGAAGATTGTGCTTCCTTCTTTTGATATTCATTTTTCTCTGATTACAGTTTTACGTCGAAAGGTTTATCGCCATAAATAATCGCATAGTTGTAATTAATTCTTGCGTAATCAACAGGATTTAGAATTTTAATCACCACTTTGTGTTTTCCCATTGGTAGCTGGTAACGCCAGAACGGGGTAAAACGTCTTTTGTTAACCTCGGTAGGAAGTTTTGCTTTTTCAATAAGCTTATCGTCAATATACATCTCTGTTTCAAACACATGGTTTTTATCTTCAAAATTATGACCATCGGCAGGCGCAGCCAGTGCGAATCCCACACCTTCAAATTCGAAAGAAATTTCGTTATTCACGGTTTTTGGATAAACTCTACCTATTGGATAATGGCCTTCAAACGCCTCTTCAAAAGGCACTTCTTTTGCTTGCTGAAGTTTTATAACAACTTCACTACCTTTTATCTCACCACCGCCACGCTTAATCATCTGTTCAGCATGCCTGTACGACATATCGTACGCTTGAAGCAATGAAATGTCGGTGTCCATAAACGGAATATCATCTACTTTGTCGAGTCCCTGCAACCAATAGTCAGGAATATTTTTGTACCCTACAATAGCCGCTAAAACGCCACCAGCAGTCGCAGGATTACAATCAGCATCATCGCCACATCGTGTTGCAATCTCAAAAGTTCTGGTAAAATCGCCGTTACCATATAACAGACCAACAGTCACCCACGCTGCATTTATTTTTGCATCAATATTAAAAGGCTGAAAGACTCCTAGTGGAGAACCAATATCTACCCCCCATTTACGGCTGGTATTAAACCAAGTGATTTTCCAATCATCAGGATTCTCATTGTACCATTTAATCACATCGTTTATGCATTGTGCAAATTTGCTTTCTTCTGGAATTACAGAAATAGCTTTTTCAATAATTGGCTTAATATCCTCTATTCCATCCGAAATCAAAGCCTGCGAATATAAACTTGCAACATAAACTCCTCCGTAATATCCATCGCCGTAATTCATGATATGCCCGACTTTATCGCATAAATCAATAGCAGAGTTTATCATTCCGGGGAACATCAGCCCTACAAAATCGGCTTCAATTTGGAAATCAATGTCGTCGGCACACGGATTGTTCAGCCAATGTCCTGACTCAGGCGGTGTAAGTCCGTTCAATATATTATAATGGGCAGTTTGATTAGCAAACCACAGTTTGTAACTCGCATTGGCAAATGATTCCGCAAACGATTGTGCAGATGCATCTATACCTTCGTCTTCAATTACCTTCATAAAAGAAAGATCCATGTAGATATCGTCATATGTGCCTGGCCTCTCGCGATATTCTATTACCATTGATGAATCATTCCATATCAATTTTTGATTATCCTGGATCATCGTGGTGTTATATTTAAACTCAGCCGGTAATCCAAAGGTTACTCCAATCGTTTGAGCTGCCCAAGCACCTTTAATTTTATTCAACTTTCGCAAGTTCATTAAAATACTTACAATCAGGAAAATAGCAGCATGTTGATTTTGTTAAGATATTGATTATCAGTATCTTTGTGTTGTAAA
>JBKDZK010000805.1:0-1633 GCA_047971205.1 Draconibacterium sp. | reverse complement strand
TCTCAATCCGCGCCAATCTTCCTTCGTCGAATTTTCCCTTGAGAACTTTTAGGAAATCCTGGTAGCGGTCCTCAATGTATCCTATTTCTGCCTGTGTAAAATGTTGCACGTTTCAAATTTTAAACGAATACATGCTAAAAAACGCCCTTTTTCAAGAGCGGTTGAATATATAAATTCTTTCCTGTTCCGGCATTTTGTCCGGCTAAAATATCTCTCTCTTTGTCGCCTATCAAAACTGAACGTTCAGGATCGACAGGGTACTCTTTCAAAGCCTGAACAATCAAGCCGGGCTTTGGTTTCCGACAGGTGCAGGAACCTGTTATTTCAGGATGATGCGAACAGTGGTAAACTTTTTCAACATGTATTCCATTTGTCCGTAGCTGTTCTGTCATCCATTGCGTTAATTGAAAGTAATCGTTTTCGGTGTAATAACCGCGGGCAATGCCCGATTGATTGGTAATAATAAAAATTAAATAATCCTGATCGCTGTAACTGCGGATAAGGTCAAAGATTCCCGGCTGAAATTCAAAATCTTCGATGCGGAACAAATAGTCTTTGTCGATGTTAATGGTTCCGTCCCGATCCAGGAAAAGAGCCTTTCTTTTTGTCTTTTCTTGCATTTTCAACTAATTCGCTTTCTACTTTTTCGCAAATAACTCGGATCGTTCATAAATCGTCTTTCCCTTTTCTGCCAAAACTTTGAACGGTTTTACTCCGGAAACGTTTGTTTTAATTTCCCCACAACAAATTTATCAATCGGGAAAGTAATATCTTCTTCTTTTAGCTCATTTATTTTTACCCATCTGAAACTTTGGGTGACCTGGCTTCCGATTTCAAAATCAAATGCTTTCTCCGAAACCGAAAATTGGAGCGGGAGTTTTAAATCTGCAAGGAAGTAAACGCTGATTAGCTGGGCGTTTTCAAAAAACAGGGCTTTCTGGTAGAAGTCGGTGGTGTAAAAATGGCGAAGGTTTTCAATCTTCTGTCCGTTGCATTCTTCCGCAAATTCCCTGATCAGACCATCTGTTAAGCCTTCTCCGAATTCGAGCCCTCCTCCGGGGAACTTGGTCATTTTTATTCCCAACTCAAATTCGTCGGAAATCAGCACTTCTTTTTGTTTGTTTACCACAAGTCCGTATACACGGAGAATGAATTTATTGGGTGTCATTTTGCTGAATTGTTTGAGAAATGTACGAGATAATTTCTTGAGTTTGTGTGGGCTCAAACCACTGTACGCTTTCGTCTCTGCGAAACCACGTTAGTTGCTTTCTTGCATACCGGCGCGAGTTTCTTTTGATCAGTTCAATGGCTTTGTCGCGGGAGATGGTCCCGTCAAACCAATCAAACAATTCGCGGTAGCCCACGGTGTTGAGTGCATTCAGGTGTTTTTTCAGGTAAACGCTTCTGGCTTCTTCAACCAGCCCGGCGTAGATCATTTGATCCACGCGTTGGTTGATTCGCTGGTGGAGTAATTCGCGGTCGCAGTTCAGCCCGATTTTTATAATATTGAATGATCGGGCTTTGGCCGGATTGGTTCGGAACGAAGAATAAGGTTGGCCTGTCATCAGGCTTATTTCCAGGGCATGAATAATCCGGTTAGGATTCTTTAGGTCAACGGTTTCATAGTACTCCG
>JBKDZK010000804.1:0-3535 GCA_047971205.1 Draconibacterium sp. | reverse complement strand
TCAGAAACTGTGTTTTCCACTTTGCTGATCAGTGAATAAATCAGCTTAGGTTGCAGTTGATACTGGTAAATTTCCAGATCAGTTTCGGTTTTTGATATCAGCAGTTCTTCTTTTCTTCTTTCAGACAAATACCAGGAACGGCCCGTTTTTATGGCCAGAAATACAAAAATAATGTAGTGGTTGCCCAGTCCGCTGATCAAAATATTTTTAAGATTTAAGTAGTCGGGCGGAAATACTTTTGAAGGGTCGAAAACTTTAAACACCAGGTTATTGCTAACCACCAGTTCAATGATGGAAAAAACCGTCAGCAATGCAAATCCGATCAGCAAAAACAACAAATATTTTCCTTTGAAGAAATAATTAGGAACCAACCAATAGGCAATAAGATAGGTATGACACACAAATACCGGCAGGGTGATCACGTAATACATGAACCACACAAAGTATTCGCGCGACGGCAACCCCAGGCTTTGGATGAATACAAATGAAACAATCCAGGCCAGCCAAAAAAGGCAATGCAGAACCACCTCTTTTCTATCGATATGTGCTAAAACTGACTTCAAGGTTCTTTTTCAATTCCAATTTTACACGAAACAGACGGTCTTCGCTGTGAATATCCAGGCGATACCCGTCTTTATGGTACAACAACGTAAGTCTTTTCTCCAGGCTTTTTAATCCGTGCCCGGCATTGCGTTTCATTTCAAGACTCGCAATTGTTTTGGGCTTGCTGTTTTCGGTCGTTAGCAACACTTTTTCCTCGTCTACTTCCACTTTTATATCAATCCACGGAATGCCTGCATCGAGACTGCTACCGTGTTTAAAACAGTTTTCAACCAACAGAAACAGGATCATAGGCGGTATGCGAACTTCGTCCAGGTTTCCTTCGGTATGCAGGGCCACTTTCAGCCGTTTGCCGTAGCGCAGCTTTTCCAGCTGAATATAGTTTTCAATCAACGTAATTTCGTCGGAAAGAAACACAGAAGTTTTCTGGCTCTCGTCAATTATGTACTTCAGTACCAATTTGATCCGGTGAATTACTTCCTTGGTTTTCTCCGGATTCAGCAACGACAGAGCATACAGGTTGTTAATGGTATTAAACAGGAAATGAGGATCAAACTGAGATTGCATCAGTTTTTGTTGCGCCTGCTTTTCCTGCTCTTCCAGTTTTTTCCGCAAACGCTCTGCAAAAAGGTAATCTTTCACGTATTTGGCAATGCTCAAAACAGCCACAATAAAGGTCATGTCCTTTGCATTTACCACAATAAAACGAAGGTTCATGATGCCTGATTCAGGCACGATTCCCGGTGAAATAGACGCATAAAAGATTGTTTCGGAAACCACCAGTTTCAGAGCAGATAAGGCAATACCTACAAGCACAAAAAAGAGAATGAAATACAACACCTTCTGTTTTAACAGGTACTCCGGGATAAGCAAGAAAATGGTAATGTAAGCGTACGAAAAGAAAAAGAGGGCATTAACCAGGGTAACCTTTAGCAAATTTAAGTAAGATTCGTGCGGATGTTGGCTGCGCAGTATCAACGAGAACAACAATAACATGGATACAAAGAACAGTAAATGCCTGCTCCCCCTGTACCATAACCTGTTATCATACAACAACTTGTTCATTGTAGCCCCGGTTTTTGTTTGATTTGCAAACGCTCTCTTACCAATTATCTACCGAATAAAGATAAAAAGTTATTGAAAACCAACACTTGACAAAGCTCATTCACCAGCCACAAAAAGCAGATAACTAAAAACCCTGTGCACTAAATACACAGGGTTTTCCGGAATTGAGAATTTACTCAATCTGCTATTCTATTACCCATCCTTTCTTTCGATAGAAAAACCCCGCCCTCTGGCGGGGTCCTGTAATTTCATACTTCTATGAAAAAAATTGCGCTGTTTAAGTCTTGTTAAAAACTGGCTGAATATTCATCATTCACCAGGTCAGGAAAGTAGCATGCGATCAATCCGAGTAAATCATCTGTCGATTTCTGATTCTGACAAATTACGCGTTGTGCATAATAACTTACCTTATTCAGTTTCATTTCCATTTCTTCCTTCGGGATTTCCTGGAAACGTTTTTCGATCTTTTTCACTCCAAATACGCCGCTATTGCAGGTGTACTGGATTTCAAACTCGTCGTTACGTACAATAAAAGTTCTGCATTTCTTTTCCTGCACTACGCCAATTCTTACCGGATTGGAAGTGTTTTCGTAATTCAGATCGTACGTTTCAAGAACTTTGTTTTGATAAACCATTGGTGATTCAGAATTTGTTATGGTATATTTACCAAACTCACTCAGAGAATTACCTGTCATTGCCTTTCCGTCCTTAATTTTGGCATTTACCTTTATGCTAAGAAGGGCGGCACAAATTGCGAAAAGAACCAGTTTTGTTTTCATGATGTTGCTGTTTAAATTGTTTCATTGACCCAAATTTACGTAACACATTGATGCGACTTCAGTTAATTCAGCAACCGACAAATAAACAACTACAAACGGGGTATTTTTTCCTGCAAACTTCATTCACGGTGATTATCGATTAATAATCGCAAATATTTGTCGTTCGTCGTTTCTTTGCAGATAAAACCCCCCAAATCGGACAGGAAGACCCGGTATTGGAAGAAACCCGTAGAATAATCGGACACGATAAGGCACGCCCCTTTGAGGATCAGTTTTTATTGGTTTTCTTTGTATTTATATGGAAACAGCTTCTGTCAGTCATATCAGAAAAGAACTTACCCACCTGCCGCCAGAAGCCTTACAGGAGCTTGTCCTCAGGTTGGCGAGGTTTAAAAAGGAAAACAAAGAACTGCTTAGCTACCTTTTGTTTGAAGCAAGCAACGAAGAAGAATATGTTCGGCAGGTAAAGGAAGAAATCGACCTGGAATTTCGGAGTATGAACCGCAGCAGTTATTACCTGGCCAAAAAAACAATTCGGAAAGTTTTAAAAACCACCAACAAGTACGTTCGTTACTCGGGCAAAAAGGAAACGGAAATTGAACTGTTGCTTTACTTCTGTAAAAAACTAAAGCAGTCGAAATTGAATTACAAAGCCAACCGTGTGGTTTTTAATCTCTACTTGAACCAGGTAAAACGGATTCAAAAGGCCATTTCCGGTTTACACGAAGATCTTCAGTTCGACTATCGCGAAGAGTTGGAAGCATTGTAAACTTTGTTTACTTTTTCAAAATAAAAAATAAACAGGTAGCTTATGCTGAAAACAATAAATACACATTTTGCAGGAATAGCGCTCCTTTTTTTGATTGTCAATCTTTCAGCCCTGGGATTGGGTAGTTACCTCATGAACAATGGTCCGGCTTCGCAGTGGTACCTGCAACTCGACAAAGCACCGTGGACACCACCGGGTTGGATGTTTGGCCTTGCCTGGACAAGCATTATGATCTGTTTCTCGGTTTTCATGGCTTTTTTATGGAAGCAGGAATCCAATAAAACAACATTGTTGCTCTTGTTTGTACTGCAGTTGGTTTTAAACGTTGGCTGGTCGCCGGTATTTTTTCGTTTTCATCTCA
>JBKDZK010000803.1:0-8547 GCA_047971205.1 Draconibacterium sp. | reverse complement strand
GGATGAAAGAAACAAATCTTTTTGAGTGATCATCCTTTCAATAAATACTTAATCGGCTAAACGCACGTTATCCTAACAGCTGTTTAAAAAAAACATTTACTTTTACTTCCCGAAATAGAACTGGGCATGAAGCAAATTCGATTAGCAGTACTTTCTCTGGTAATACTTATTTTGAGTGGATGTGGGTCGGCACGGTATGGCCGTGATGCCCTGCTTTCGCAGGATATTGGTGAATATTATAAAGCCATTGAACTTTATAAAAAGGCACGGAAAAAAGAAAAAAGCCGTATCAAACGTATTGAGTACGCCTACAACATTGCCGAAAGTTACCGGGCAATAGGGCTGTACGAATATGCAGCTCAGAACTATAAGTTTGCAATTCGTTTGGGATACCCCGATAATGAGGCCTTGTTGCGTTATGCCGAAATGTTGCGCATTACCCAGGATTTTGAAGAAGCAACCGAAACGTATCGAACCTACCTCGATTCTGTTCCGGGCGACCAGCGCGCCCTCGACGGGGTGGAAGCCATGCGAAAAACACAGGAGTGGGTAGCCTATCCAACCCGGCACATTATTAACCCGATCAAAGAAATCAACTCGCCTCAAAGCGATTTTGCACCGGTGTTTGTGGGAGGACGCGATAACGAGGTGATTTTTACTTCTACGCGCAAGGCTGCTACCGGGAAAAAGGAAAGCATGATACACGGGCAGAAATATGCCGATTTGTTCCGGGCTAATTTTAGTGTCCAGCGTCAGAAATGGCAGCAACCCAAACTGCTCGATGAAACACTGATGATCAATACCGGAGATGAGGAAGGTGCTGCCGCACTGAATTCTTCGGGTGAACAGATGATATTTACGCGTTGCCGTTACGATAAAACACAAGCCATGGGAACCGAGTTGTATTCCACTTCTCAGTCGAGAGGCTCGTGGTCGGAACCGATCAAGCTGGAAGTGGTGGGAGACAGCATCATTGCAGCACATCCGGCACTGAGCCCCGATGGTTCGGTGTTGTACTTTATTTCAGACATGCCCGGTGGGCAGGGGGGGAAGGACATTTGGATGGCCAGGGCTGAAGGCAATTCGTACGGAAAACCTGTGAACATGGGCTCGGTGATCAATACGGCCGGCGACGAGATGTTCCCGTTTGTGAGAGACAACGGCGAGTTGTATTTTGCTTCCGACGGCCATATTGGTATGGGAGGACTCGATTTGTTTGTGGCGACCAAAAACGAGGACGATGTTTGGATCGTTAACAACATGGGCTCGCCCATGAACTCGAGTGGTGATGATTTTGGAATTTCGTATGTAGCCAGCGAAAACAAAGGGATGTTTACTTCGAACCGTAAAGGATCGCGGGGCGATGACATCTATTCGTTTATAGTGCCGCCGAAAATCTACGAAGTGGAAGCCGATGTTTTTGACAACGAAACCAAAGCGCGACTCGACGGAGCTACGGTTCGCGTAATCGGTACCGATGGAACCAACCTGAAAGTACGCGCACGCAACGGTAATTTCAAAATGAAACTAAAACCGGAAACTGAATATATTTTTGCTGCTTTTAAAGATGGTTACCTGCGGGATAAGGCCGCAGCCAATACCATTGGACTGGAGGAAAGCAAGGATTTCAGGTTTGAGATGTTTTTGACACCGACCGATGCTCCGATCAAAATTGAAAACATCAATTATGAATTTGGTAGCTGGGAACTGATGGAAAATTCTAAAGTTGCCCTGGATACCCTGGTGGAAGTGTTGGTGTTCAACCCAACGATTACCATCGAGTTAATGGCACACACCGACCACATTGGTAGCGATCAGTTTAACTTCGATCTGTCGCAGAAACGCGCGCAAAGTGTGGTGGATTACCTGATTGAAAAAGGTATCAGTCCGCAGCGTTTGGTTGCAAAAGGTTACGGTGAAACCTGGCCTAAAACGGTTACCCGCAACCTGGCCAAACAATACGATTTTCTGAAAAGAGGAGATGAACTGACCGAAGAGTTTATCAGTCAGCTAACGCCCGAGCAGCAGGAAATTGCCAAGGCCATCAATCGTCGTACAGAGTTCAGGGTGTTGTCAACCGATTTTATCGAGAAGTTTGATGCCGAACCGGAACGTTAGTCTGTTGTAAGTTTGCACACCTCTATTTAATGTCGTTTCGCCGTCTTGCTGTGACGCTGTATTGCAATCTAATTGTCCTTCCGTCTCGTCGTTTGGTTGTCTTGCCGTCTTGTAGTCACGCAGTCTAATTGTCTTGCAACTCATTCGGCAACTATCAGTAAATGACGAATTTTTCCCGCTTGATTCTTGGTCAGGTTGATAAGATACTTTCCTGTAGTCGGTTGTTACTTATTTTCTTCCGGCTTTTTAACCTTGCGGGTGAAATCGTAATCACTGACCCTTTTGTTTTTGGCGCGGCGAATTACCCGGCTCATTACGTCAGACGGCGAAAAACGGAAGATACTTACCGAAGAAGCTTCGGTGCGCATTACCTGGTTGTGTTCTGTCATTATGGTGACTACCGGGCTGTTTTGGTCGGGATTGATTTTTTGAAAAGGTGGAACCTGGTATTCATTCATGAAAGACATGTTGTCGCGCGCCCGGTCCATATCTGTTTTTTGGCTGGGGCTCACCACAATTTCTTTCATCCCGATGTGTTCTGATTCCATTTTTACGATCGGATTTATAAGCAGCGAACTTACTTTTGATACTTTCCGGAAAAAAGAAATGTGCGAAAACAACAAAGAGTCGCTGGGGGAGACCCAAAGCGTAAAAAAGCCATTTTCGTGACTGATGTCTTTTTCGTAGGTATTTAAGTTGATGATGTAAACATCGGGCAGCGATTCGCCGTATTCGTCAACTACTTTTCCCTGTATCAGGAATTTTTCCTGCTGGGCTGCCAAAGTCAGGCAGGCAAAGAGCAACAGTATGGTTGAAAGTTTCTTCATGGAATGAATTGATTGCAGTAAAGTTAGGTATTCTCAATGTTAAATCCCAACCCGTCTTGCTAAATTATGTTAATTAAATAGGCTGAAGTAAAGGTCGATAGCCAGTGTTATCAATGCTTTGCGACTAAACATATTCGATCTTCACTTTCTTAAAAAACTTGTGAATAAGGATCCGTACAATGCGTTTGATCACAAATTTACGCAGCTCCAGTTCTATGGGTTGCTCCGGATCCTGGTGTGCCCAGTTAATGCGTGTTCCCACAATAATATCGATGCTGTCGTGCTGCAAGAGCAGCTTTACCACTTCTTCGGGAGGGGTGTCGCCAAGCCGTGTGTCGCTGTTGTAATTTTCCAGTATCTCTTCCACCTTTCCCAAAGTGAGGATTCCTTCGGTAACCATTTCAAAACCCTCCATTGTGGCGCTGGGCGGCAAGGTGTCAATGTTTTTATTTCCGTGTTGAATTTCCACGCTCAGGTTGAGTTCGCGGGCAATGATTTCGGCTGTTGTCCCTCCGCAAATGATTTTCTTTCCGTCAAAATCCTGTACTCTTCCCACAAAATCGTAGTCTTTTATTTTGTAAAAGGGAGGCCCCGTTATCAGCATAAATTTACGGGGTTCGCGGAAATACATGACCCCGCAGGTAGTATCGTCTTTTACCGAGAAATCGTCGTTCAGGCTGGCCTGGTTCACAATTTTTCGGGCGAGTTTGGTGGCAGATATGCCGGGCATTCGGGTAACCTGGCTGATCACAAAACCTTCCACCGAATCCATGCCCCAGCCGAGGGGATAGCGCTGATCTCCCAGTCCCGATTGCGTAACGCCGTCAGACATAAACAGGATGCGGTCTTCTTTGCGGGCGGTGAATTCGCGGCAAAGCAGGCGTTTTCCCGTGTTTTCAGCACCACGGATGTCAAGTTCGTATTCTCGTCCCAGCATCGAAATCCCGTTGCGGATGATCAGCACCGAAGGGTTGTCGTAATTCACGATCCTTACTTTCCCGTCGTCTTCCAGCTCAATGATCGTAAAAGTGGCATAGCTTTCTTTTTCTGTTCCTTTGGGGAGCGTTTCCATGATAATGCGGGCAGCAATCTCGGGTTTGGTGTGAAGTTGCGCATATTTCAGCGCCATGGTGGCGGTAAGCGTGGCCAGCACACTGGCCTTAATTCCGTGCCCGATGCCATCACTCAAAACAAGAATGGTTCGGCCTTCCTCGCGGATGATGCTCGACTGAAAAACATCGCCGCAGGCGGTTTCGCCACGCGGGCGCAATTGCTGCACGTCTATTTCCACATGAAAATCAGGCATTGTCCTCGTCTCCATAGCGGTAGGTTTCAATAATTGAATTCAAAAGTTCTTCGGTTTCGGCGGCGTTCTCTCCCAGTAAAAAGGCCACTTTTTGCACGGTTTCAATGCTTTTTTTGTTGATACGGCGGGCGCGGTTGATGATCTCGTCCTGTACGAGCATGGGTGCCGACATATCACGGAAAACCGCTCCAACCACATGGTTTTTGTACAAGGTGAGCACCGAAACATGCAGGAGCTTGTTGTGAAACTTCAGGTCGCGTTCTACCTTTTCTTCGCCCGAAGTCAGCAGGTTCGAGATCATTTTGTACACCACCTCAGGAACCAGACCATGAACGTTGGCACCTTTTAGCCCTGGAATGGTTTCGTAAAGCTCGCTTGTTTCAGTTCCCATCAGCCGGGCAAAGCTTTCGTTCGAATCCACAATTTTAAGGTTCCGGTCTACCATTACAATTCCTGATGAAATTTTGTGGATCATTTGCGAGGACACCTCCATTGACTCCTGCGCCTTTTCCAGCCGCTGTTCGGTTTTTTTCAGCTCGGTAACATCGTTGATCGACCCTACAATGCCGATAATTTTGCCTTCGTTATCACGAATGACGGCTTTGTTAATAATTACGTAATGTTTGCTTCCGTCGCTTTGTTTTACCAGCGTGTTGTAAACCTGGACATCGGGGTTGTTGATCAATTCCTTGTCCTGGTGAGAATACATATCGGCCATGTCTTTGGAATGAACTTCGTAAACCGACTTCCCAATGATATCAACCTTGGCTTTTCCTGTAAACTTTTCGTGCGCTGCGTTGCACATTTGGTACATACCATTGGTGTTGCGGTAGAAGATCGGTACCGGAAGGGCATCGATAATTTTCTGATGGATTTCCGGATCTTCAATGTTTCCGGCGAGGAAGGATTTTTTATCGTAAATCATGGTTAGCGCTTGTCTGATTTTTTTCCACTTGAAAATTACATATTTTGAAAAGCATTTGAAACTGTCTGTTGTTTTTAATGATTATAAATTCCGATGGAAAGCCCTCAAAGTCATCCTAATCATGTTGCCGGCGATTATATTTGTAACTAAATCTATTGATTAATAAACCGATTACAGGCAGGTGAAACTTTCAGAAATAATTAGCTTAACAAACGCACGATTGGTGGCCGGGAAAAACGTTGAATCAAACGATGTAACAAAGGCATTTAGTTCAGACCTGATGAGCGATGTTTTAACGCTCGACGAAGAACATATTTTGCTGATTACCGGACTGGCCAATGTGCAGCTTATCCGTACCGCCGAAATGGCGGATATTGAAGTGGTGTTGCTTTCGAGAAACAAACGCGCATCGCAGGAAATGATCGATCTGGCCAACGAAGTGGGGCTGGTGTTGCTCGAAACTCCTTATTCCATATTCAGAGCCAGTGGAATATTGTATAACAACGGCCTGCCTCCGGTGTACTGATATGAAGATGGAATTTGACATAGCAAGCGGCGATTTTAAAAAGGCCGGGCGTGCTTCGAGCCAGATCAAGAAAGTGCTCAAGCAGTTGCAGGTTGATCCAAAAATCATCAAACGCATTGTTGTAGCCATTTACGAAGCAGAGGTGAACATAGTGGCGCACTCGTTCGGTGGAAAATTAACGGCACACATTAACGGAAATAGTATTGAAGTTACGCTGACTGACTGTGGTCCCGGTATCAAAGATATTGAACAGGCCATGCAGGAAGGTTTTTCAACCGCCAGCAAAGAAGTGCGCGATATGGGTTTTGGTGCCGGAATGGGTTTACCCAACATTCGTAAAAATACTGATGAAATGAATGTAACCAGCGAATGGGGCGTAGGGACGACGGTTTGGTTCAGGAATCAGTTTTAGAGTGAAGGATAAAATTGCAGTATGATGGAAACTGGTGAAAAATATCACGCGATAAAGGTCGATACCGAGAAATGCATGGGCTGCACCCATTGCATGAAAACCTGTCCTACGGAGGCCATCCGTATCAGGGAAGGAGTAGCGAATATAAATCCGGACCGTTGTGTGGATTGCGGTAACTGTTTGCGGGTTTGCCCGGTAGATGCATTTTACATGGATCACGACGCGCTGGATCAACTGCAGAATTATAAATACCGCGTGGCTTTATTCTCGTCTGTTATGATCGGACAATTTCCGGAAGCATACAGCGAAGGAAGCATTTACGAAGCCCTGCTTAAACTGGGCTTTACCCATATTTTTGAGGTGGAACAACCAATCCAGCTGCTGATCGACAGTATTCGTGAGCAGGTGGATGCTGCCGAATCGAAACCATTGATTTCTTCTTTTTGCCCGGCCATTGTGCGTTTAATCCGGTACCGGTATCCGTCGCTGATCGACAACCTGGTTTTGGTGAATGCCCCGCACGATCTGGCAGCGGCCTATGCCCTGCAACTTTTAACCAAAGAAGGCGCACGGCGGGAAGAGATCGGTATCTTTTACATTTCGCCCTGCTCTGCAAAAATGGCTGCTGTTAAACGTCCGCTGGGCGAGAAAGAATCGATTGTGGATGGACTGATCAACATGAACGACCTCTACAGCCAGATCATGAAAGTGATTTCGAAAAAAGAAGAACAAGATACGTCGTGCTGCCGCGATCAACTTACACACGACGGTATTGTGTGGAGTCTGCCGCGTGGCGAAGCGCGTCATTTTAAGCGCAAATCGATGGCGGTGGACGGTATTCTCAATGTGGTGAAAATTCTGGAACGCATGGAGAACGACGATATTCCCGAACTCGACTTCCTGGAATTGAAATCGTGTCATCAGGGATGTGCCGGTGGTATTTTGCTGACGGGGAACCGCTTTCTTACCGTGGAAAGACTCCAAAAAAGAGCCAAACGCTACCCGGTAACAAAGGACTGCCCGATTACCAATTGCAATGTTCAGGACTTAAAAGACAAGCTGAAAATTAATCCGATTCAACCCGACTATGTTTTTGCGCTCGATATCGACCGGATGAAAGCGCTGGAAAAACTGCAGAAAGTAGAGCGCATTTTGTGCCAGCTGCCGGGTATCGACTGCGCGGCCTGTGGCGCTCCCAATTGCCATGCGCTGGCCGAAGACATGGTGCAGGGAAAAGCCAAAATGTCGGATTGTATTTTTCTTCAGAACAGGTATTTAAACGAAAATAAGATCACACTAGCCAGGGCTACCAAAAATCTTGAAAAAGCCTGGGGTAAAAACAGATTTGATGCAGACTGTAATAAAAGAGGAGGTAGAAATGAAGGTTTCTGATTTAGTTGAAAAGTTCGGACTGAAAGTTTTTTCGGGTGAAGACGGATTAGACCGCGAAGTAACAGGTGGCTATGTTTCCGACCTGTTGAGCGATGTGATGGGAAATGCAGGCGAGGGAGATGTTTGGATCACCCTGCAGACTCATCAGAACGTAATGGCCATTGCTTCGTTGAAAGACCTGGCCGCGGTGATTTTGGTAAAAGACCGCGAGCCGGAGGAAGACACGCTGGAACACAGCAACGAAGAAAGTATTCCGATACTGGGAACCAACCGGCAAACCTTTGAAATAGCCGGTAAACTGTACAATGTTTTAAACCAGTAGAATGCAGCAATTCCGGGCAGATTTACACATACACACCGTTTTGTCGCCCTGCGCCGATGTGGAAATGTCGCCTGCGAATATTGTGCAAAAATCAAAAGAATCCGGGCTTTCCATCATTGGAATTGCCGATCATAATTCAACCCGGAATGCCTGGCTGGTAAAGGAACTGGCGCAAAAAGAAGGAATATTTGTACTGACCGGTGCCGAAGTTACTACCAAAGAGGAAGTTCATTGTCTGGCTTTTTTCGAAACCCGGGATGAACTCCTTCAATTTCAAACTTACCTGGAAGAAAACATTCAAAAAGTACCGAACAAAGAAGGACACTTTGGTTACCAACCCGTGGTGGATGCTGATGAAAACATCCTGGAAATGGTGCCTTATTACCTGACTTCGGCCCTCAACAAGGGAATCTCCAACGTTCAAAAAAAAGTAGATGAATTAAACGGAATCTTTATTCCGGCACATGTTAACCGGCCGCTGAACGGCTTGTTTTCCCAACTCGGATTTTTGCCGCCCCGGCTGCGTTTTGATGCGCTTGAAGTTACCGGCCAAACAAAACCCGCGCATATTCGTGAGCGATACAACATTGGCGAAGATGTTTCGCTGGTGTATGATTCCGATGCCCATTTTCCGGAGGATATCGGGCGAAGTTTTTCTTCTTTTTACCTGGAGGAATTGAGTTTTAGCGAAATTAAAATGGCGCTTAACCGGCAAAACA
>JBKDZK010000802.1:0-2146 GCA_047971205.1 Draconibacterium sp. | reverse complement strand
TCTATTCCGGGCGATAAGAAAGAGCTGTTTAATATTGCCGATTTTTATTACATCGACGAAAACTACCTTTCAATTTTGGATATTCCGCTGGAACAGGGCAGTAACTTTTCGGCGCAAAATGCTGTTACGGGCGATGCATTAATTAGTAGCTCCGGCGCAAAAAAATTACAAGCTTTTAGCGGATGGGACAATGTGGTTGGAGAACAGCTTCGTATATCGGAACATGGGAATATAACGGTTCGGGGTATTTTTCCCGATTTTATAATCAATACCATTGCCCAGCCCGATAATCGCCCTGCCGTATTTTTCTATTATCCACAATCGAAATTTGAGGAAGTGCGTGCCAAACATTCGTCTTTTTCGTTTTACATTCTGATAAAAGCAAACAAAACTGCCGAAGCCGGAATGTTGGCTACAATTACCGATACTTTTAACCGGTTTCTGCCTAACTCTGATGCAGTTGTTAAAAGCCTTGAAGAACAGCAGCGTATTGGCTATCAGTCGGAAAAAGGCTTCCGCAATGCCATGATGGCCGGAAACTTTGTTATTCTCCTTATAACCATAATCGGGTTAATTGGCTACACGTCAACTGAAGCTGCGCGGCGAAGAAAAGAACTGGCCATCAGGCGGATAAACGGAGCTGCCCTTTCCGATATCCTAAAAAACTTTATAGCCAATATCGAGCTAATTGCCATACCCGCAGTTGTTCTTGGACTGATTGGAGCATGGTTTACAGCCAATAAATGGATGCAGGATTTTGCCGTAAAAGTGCCGCTAAGCTGGGGCATATTTCTGGCAACCAGCATGTTTGTTTTACTGCTGATTGCTTTGGTTGCCGCAGCAAACTATACGCGCACCGCTAACCGGAATCCGGTTGAGGCGTTGCGGTACGAATAATAAGCTTAAACATTAACAGATATCAAAATAAGTAGCAGGTTATGATTCGATTTAAAATAAAACTGGCCATCAGGAACTTGTTGAAAAACAAGCTTTATTCATCGTTGATAATTGGCGGATTTGCCATTGGGTTTACGGCCTGTATTCTTATCGGGCTGTTTTACAATGCCGAACACAATGTGAATACGCATTTTGCCAACTACCAAGATGTATTCCGGGTGTTCGATGCAAAAAAAAGCCGTTCGGGGCTCGATTATAAACTAAATGCGGCACTCTCTGATAACTACCCGGATATTGAAGCTACTTGCCCGATGGGACTTTCCTATTATCCTATTACCTTAAAAGATCCCGAAACAAAAAATTATAGCCGGCTTGAATACATGGTTTCCACAAACAACCACTTTTTCGATGTTTTTTCGGTAGAAGTTTTGTCGAGCCTGGAAAAAGGACCCTTTTCGCAAATCAACTCGGCAGTGATAAGCGAATCGGTGGCAAAAAAGCTTTTTGGCGATAAAAATCCGCTGGGACGAACCGTAAAAGAAGAATTTTTTACGGCCACCGTAACGGCTGTTATGAAAGATTTGCCCCGCAATTCAAGTTTCAGGGCCGAACTGCTTTTAAACAGCGACAACAAAGAATTTCAGATGGCCCAGGAATGCAACAACGGGGTGTGTATCTATCCTGTCGAGCATTTTGTTTTGCTAAAAAACGGAGTCAACTCCGAGCAGTTTGCTGAAAAACTAAACCAGACTATCCCGCAATCCAATGCATCAACCGACAGCCTGGCTCTGCAAAACCTGGCCGATATTTATCTTTCTGATTTGGAGCTTGGATGGACCGATGCACACACGAAAGGCAACACAAAAATGCTAATCGTTTTTCTCTCGATTGCTATATTGATCATCCTGCTTTCCAGTATTAATTACCTCAATTACACCGTTTCCATGCAATATGCGAAGCTAAAGGAAATCGGAATCAACAAAACCAACGGGGCAGGGAAAATGCATCTTCTGATGGATTCGCTGATCGAAGTTTCGTTCGGGATTTTTATTGCTCTGGCAATCTCTGTGATGCTGACTTCCGTTCTTTTATCTTTCTCTCCGCTGCTTTTTGGCCGGGATATTTACCTGGCAGATGTTAACTTTCGCCAACTGTTGCCTGTATTTGCAGCCACAATCGCCGGGATTATTTTACTCAACAGCCTGGCTCCCCTCTATGTTTTGTCGAGGTTCAACATTACCGACTTTCT
>JBKDZK010000801.1:0-4888 GCA_047971205.1 Draconibacterium sp. | reverse complement strand
TCAAGAAGACTTTCAACTTTCAACGCTTGCAGGTTTTTTTAGCTATAGTTGTGGTTTGATGTAGAATCAAGAAGACTTTCAACACCCGAACCAGAGCAGTAACATGGCCGGGTGTTGTGGTTTGATGTAGAATCAAGAAGACTTTCAACAAAACAAAAACCCGGTTCAAACAGTGCTGGGTTGTGGTTTGATGTAGAATCAAGAAGACTTTCAACTCTAGTCGGGCATAGGTAAACAGGGTGTTGGTTGTGGTTTGATGTAGAATCAAGAAGACTTTCAACATCGCTCATGTCGGAACGAACCACGAGAAGGTTGTGGTTTGATGTAGAATCAAGAAGACTTTCAACAAGCGGCCGGGGCATTTACAACAATTTTTAGTTGTGGTTTGATGTAGAATCAAGAAGACTTTCAACACACCCGATCTCCATATACCGGTCCGATTGGTTGTGGTTTGATGTAGAATCAAGAAGACTTTCAACTTTCTGGGGTTCTTGGTCGCCCAATCAATAAGTTGTGGTTTGATGTAGAATCAAGAAGACTTTCAACGCCTGCTCATTCCGGGTAAACATACCGTCTGTTGTGGTTTGATGTAGAATCAAGAAGACTTTCGAAAAGCTTGAAGCTCGAAGCTCGAAACTGGTCCTGGCTTGATGTAGAATCCGGAAGTGTTCAACTTCTGTAATATTTCCTATATTCGAAGAATGGTTGGTGGGGCGGAATTCAAAACCATAAGCCTGCAAACTTCTGCAAAGGTCTAAAGTCTCTAATATGGCGGCTTTTGCAGCGGTTGTATTAAACGCAAAAATACGATGAACAAAAACGTTTTGGGTATCGACATCGGAGGAACGAAAACTGCCCTTGTATATGCCCGGGAAGTATCCGGAGGGATAGAGATCGTGGATAAAACGATGTTTGCCACAAGCGATGTGGAAGGTACGCTCGCTAAGCTATTTGAGCATGTGGAGCAAACGATGCAAAAGCACGGCTTAAACCCGCAGAATACGAGTGCCATAGGGATCAGTTGCGGAGGGCCTTTGAACAGTGAAAAGGGAGTGATTATGTCGCCACCCAATTTGCCGGGATGGGACAACATTCCTATTGTACGGAGAATTTTCGAACGTTTTCAGATTCCGTGTGCGCTTCAGAACGATGCCAATGCCTGTGCCCTGGCCGAATGGAAATTTGGCGCAGGAAGAGGGACACGGAACATGGTTTTCCTCACCTTTGGAACCGGTTTGGGGGCGGGTATCGTCCTTAACGGGCAGTTGTATAGCGGCACCAACGACAACGCCGGTGAAGTGGGGCACATCAGGCTTGCTGATTTTGGTCCCGTGGGATACGGAAAAGCGGGGTCGTTTGAAGGCTTTGCCAGCGGAGGGGGAATTGCCCAGCTGGCAAAAATGGCGCTGATGGAAAAGTACCAGATGGGAGAGACGGTAGCCTGGTGTGCGCGGGAGAACATTGATGATGTTTCGGCAAAAATGGTGGCTGAACATGCCCAGGCCGGAGATGCACTGGCGCTGGAAATCATAAGGACATCGGCGAGTTACATGGGGTTGGGCTTATCGGTTTTGATTGATATTCTGAATCCCGAGTGCATTGTGTTGGGAAGCATTTATGCGCGCAACGAAAACCTTTTTTATCCCTGGGTTGAAAAAACACTGCAAAAAGAAGCCCTGAGCGTGGCCCGGCAGGTATGCCGGATCAAACCGGCCGAACTGGGGGAAAGTATTGGCGATTATGCCGCCGTGTCGATTGCTTTTAACTTAATCAACCAAATAGTTTAGAGATGAGAGAAATCATTCAGAGTAGTCTGGGCGAATCGATGGACAAGCTGCAGCAATTCATGAACAATGCCGCCAACCTAGAAGCCATCGAACAAACGGCGCAGGCAATGGCCGGTGCTTTAAAAGCCGGAAAGAAAATAATCAGTTGCGGCAATGGCGGTTCGTTGTGCGACGCAAGCCACTTTGCCGAAGAATTGACCGGAAGGTACCGCACGAACCGGGAGCCCTTGCCGGCAGTCGCGATCAATGATCCGGCTTACATTACCTGTGTGGGAAATGATTTTTCGTTTGAGGAGGTTTTCAGCCGGTATGTGGAGGCATTCGGGCAAAAAGGTGACGTGCTTCTTGCGATTAGTACGAGTGGCAACTCCTCCAATGTGGTGAATGCGGCATTGGTGGCAAAAAACAAGGGAATGACGGTAGTGGCACTCACGGGCGACAGCGATAACCTGCTGCGCAAACATTCTGATAAGGCCATTTGTGCCCCCGTTTCCGAATTTTCAGACCGGATGCAGGAAATACATATAAAAGTGATTCATGTGCTGATACAGTTGATTGAAAAGCAACTGTACGGTTTTTGATCTCCAACAATCCGAAACTACCTGGCTTTGAAAGTAAAGTATGTGTACGATTAGAATTACTCGTTGACTAAAGCGTGTGGGACAGGCTCTTCATTTACTTTCCTTTTCGCCAGCGCAACTTGGTTTTTACCATCGGAAAAACGCCTTCGTTGACAAACTTGATGTCTTCGATCGAGTAAAAAGCTTTGGGATTGGTGGCTTTGATAATGTTTTCCACCTTCTTTATCTCAGCGCGTTTGATAATGCTGTGGATGATGCTGACTTTCTCACTGGCTCCCTGCGCATTGTGAAAAGTAACACCGTAACCGGCCGTTTTCAGATTTTCGATCAGTTTGGTGGCTTCTTTGCGCGTAATGATCTGGATTTTTACAATTCCCACGGCCAGCCTTTCTTCCAGGTTGAGCCCCACGTAATTTCCGGCAGCGAACCCCAGCGCGTAGGCAACATAGCACATCCAGTTGTCGAGGTTCTCAAATATTTTCGAAATGGCAATCAGCCAGATCAGTATCTCAAAAAAACCAAGAATGGGCGCCCAGAATTTATGCCCCTTCGAAACCATCACAATACGAACGGTCCCAATGGTTACGTCCATGATCCGGGAGAAAAAAATCAAGCCCGGGAGAAGTACATAGGTGAAAAGCGAACTATCGTAAAAACTCGTTTCCATAGAGTAAAAATAATAAAACTAATGTCAATCAAAATCAATACAACGCGAATTCTTTTGAACAGGTATTTTATCCACAGTAAGCAGATACTGAGATAACTAGTAACTGACTAACAATCGGAAAATGTTACGCTCAAAAATGTGGGTTATACCGCATTTCCTATTTCCCCGGAAACATCAGAATTCCGAAGTGAAATGGAAGCGAATGCTTTTAAACTCGTCCTGTGCCATTTGCAGTATAAAGGACGAATCGGCCATAAATACATCGCGCCCCAGTTTGTCTTTGGCCATTTTCTGGTATTTCCTTTTTTTGAATTCGGTCAGCACTTTTGCATCGTCGCTTTCAATCCAGCAGGCTTTGTACATCTGCAAAGGTTCAAAGCGGCACTTGGCATTGTATTCGTGCTCCAGCCTGTACTGAATAACTTCAAACTGCAATTGTCCCACGGTACCAATGATTTTCCGGCCGTTAAAGGTGCTGGTGAAAAGCTGTGCCACCCCTTCGTCCATCAACTGGTCAACACCTTTTGCCAGCTGTTTCGATTTCATTGGGTCGGCATTTTCCACAAAACGGAACAACTCGGGCGAGAAACTAGGCAAGCCTTTGAAGTGGATTTCTTCTCCCTCCGTCAGCGTGTCGCCGATGATCAGGTTTCCTGTATCCGGTACCCCGATGATATCACCTGGAAAAGCTTCGTCGATGACTTCTTTCTGCGAAGCCATAAAAGCAGTGGGGCTGGAAATACGAAAGGTTTTCCCAAGCCGGATGTTTTTATACACTTTGTTTCGCTCAAAACGCCCGGAGCATATTTTCACAAAGGCAATACGGCTGCGGTGGTTCGGATCGATGTTGGCGTGTATTTTAAAAACAAAACCACTGAAAGCTTCTTCTTTCGGATCGATCACTCGTTCTTCGGTTGTGCTTGGCTGCGGAATCGGTGCAATTTGCACAAAACTGTCGAGCAGTTCCTGTACGCCAAAGTTGTAAAGGGCACTTCCAAAAAATACCGGGGCAAGATTACCGGAAAGGTATTCGTCCTGCTCAAATTCAGGATAAATTCCTTCCACCAGTTCCAGTTCTTCCCGCAGAACTTCGGCATCGCTACCAATGTGATCTTCGAGGTGCGGGTCGGAAAGATCTTCAAATTTGATCCGTTCCTGAATTTCCTGGATATCGGGGGTGAATAATTTCAGGCTGCGGTTAAAAATATTGTAAACGCCTTTAAAGTCGGGGCCGTTGTTGATGGGCCAGCTCAAAGGGCGTACTTTTATTTTGAGTTGGTTTTCCACTTCGTCCATCAGGGTGAAGGGATCTTGCGCCGGGCGGTCCATTTTGTTGACAAAAACAATGACGGGTGTTTTGCGCATCCGGCAAACGTTCATGAGTTTTTCGGTTTGCGGCTCCACACCTTTGGCGGCGTCGATCACAATAATTACACTGTCTACCGCAGTTAGCGTGCGGAAGGTGTCTTCCTGGAAGTCCTGGTGACCGGGCGTGTCAAGAATGTTGACTTTGTAGCCACTGTATTCAAAACCCATTACCGAAGTGGCCACCGAAATACCACGCTGGCGTTCGATTTCCATAAAGTCGGAAGTGGCACCTTTTTTAATTTTGTTGTTTTTAACGGCACCGGCCACCCGAATGGCTCCTCCGAATAAAAGCAGCTTTTCGGTAAGCGTAGTTTTACCGGCATCGGGATGACTCACAATTCCAAAGGTACGTCGGCGTTTTATTTCTTCCAGAAATGTCATTATCAGCGTTTTTAAAAATAGGGCGCAAAATTAGTAAAGAAGTTGGAAGTTTTCGTTTTTATACTCAAGGTTTATTGGTCAAAGTTAAAGTATTCAGTTTCAGT
>JBKDZK010000800.1:0-5853 GCA_047971205.1 Draconibacterium sp. | reverse complement strand
ACCGTCCGCTTTCTCCAAGCGCTATAAATACGTACCTGAACTGCCGTTTAAAGTTCTATTTCCGGTATGTGGCAGGTCTACCCGAACCCGACGAGGTGAAGGAAGAAATTGACGGGGTGGTTTTTGGAAACATTTTTCACGATACCATGGAGGCCCTGTATGCGCCGTTTGTGGGGAAGGTGATTGATAAGCCGGATTTGGACCGGATTCTGGCCGACAAGGTAAACCTCAACAATGAAATTACACGGCAAATTGCTATCCATTACCTCAAATTAAAAGAGCCACTAAAGGGACCGGTAAAACTGGAAGGTACCACCTTGCTGATCTTTGAAAACATAAAAACCTATTTGCGGCAGTTAATAAAGCGCGACAAGGAGATTGCTCCGTTTACAATTATCAGTTTGGAAACGAAATACAAGCGAACTCTTCAGGTGCAGGGGCGGCCGGTTTGGGTAGGTGGAACCATCGACCGGGTAGACCAGCTGGAGGGTAAATACCGGGTGATCGATTATAAAACCGGAAAAGTGGAAAGCCTGGTTTTAAACGATGTGAACGAGCTTTTTGAACGCGATGCAAAAGATCCGAAAAAGGTGATTTTACAGGCATTGATTTATGTGTGGGGATTGGAAGGAAATGGAGCAGACAAAGAAGTTTATCCGGCGATTTACGGTTTGCATAAGATTTTTGAAGAGAACTTTTCTCCGGATATCACGCTAAAAAAGGACAAAGCCGTGGTTGCTTTTGATGAACTGAGAGAAGAGTTTGAAGACCAGTTGCAGAACCTTGTGGCTGAAATTTATTCGGAACAGAACGTATTTTACCAAACAGAACACGCCGAGAAATGCAAATATTGCCCGTATAACGGTATCTGCCGAAAGTATTAAACGGCAGCGATTAGTCGCATAAATACCAATTTTGAAAGATCATTGTCGCTGGAACTAAATAATACTCTCATTTCTGCCGGTGATTCCCGGAAATCATGATTTTTTCCTTTTGATAGTTCATCCTCGAAGCCTTCTCAGCGAGCAACTACTCTTTAAACTCAAATATAAGTCTGAAAAAAACAAGAAATAGAAAAGGAGGAATAATTCCATGTTTCTTATTCTTGCTGGTAATTTCCGGACAGCATTTGGTTTTTTGGTTCATCACCCGATTTACTGCATTAACCTTGAAAAAATCATCACTTATCTAAAAATTTCCACCTTTTTGATTGCTTTCTTCTAAATTCGGGAAAAACTTATCTTATGCTACCTGTCCGCAATTACATCCAGCATTTTGCCAAAATATGGGAGAACAGTCCCTGTCATTTCCCCGCCTTTTCAAAAGAGTATTCAACCCAGGAAAAACGGAGCCGGGAAGCGAATTACGAGCTCTTCCAGGAGAAGATAAAATCACTGCAAAAACCAAAGGAAATAAAGGCGATAAAAAGTGATCCGGGTGCTTCTTTCTTTCCCATGTTCAAAGCCTTTCTGGAAACGGTTTTTGATTTTGAGAAAGATCACCTGAAAGTGATTCTGTCGGATGAATTCAAAAATGTTTCAAAAGACTTTTTTTACAAAGCCCGCGAGTTTGGGCCGGAATTAAAACCAAGCGATATTTATCAGGGAATGCGCAATGTGTGGATCATGAACGGAGTACAGCTGATGATGAAACTGCCGGTAAAGATCACCCCGTCGGTGTTTGCTTATTCGATGATCTATCCGTACAGCGATAACCTGTTGGATGATCCGGCCATTACCGGCCGCGAAAAAGAGGAATTTTCGGAGCGTTTTAACCGTCGTTTGCACGGAGAGGATGTTAAGCCAATTTCTTTTACCGAAAGCCAGTTGTTCAGGCTGGTGGAAATGTTTGAGTCCGAATTTCCGCGCACCGATTTTCCGTTGGTTTACGAAAGTTTGTATGCCATTCAGCAAGGACAAACCAACAGCTTAAAAATGTGTGCCGAAAGTGGGTTGTCGGATAAGCAGATTCTGGAAATTTGCTTTGAAAAAGGCGGCGCTTCGGTTTTAGCTGACGGTTATTTGGTGGCCGGCCGGCTGACTTCAGAGCAGGAACAGGCCTTGTTTGGCTACGGTGTTTACCTGCAGTTGCTCGACGATATTCAGGATGTCAAGGAAGATGCGCAGGCATCTACGAAAACTCTTTTTTCCTGTCTCCCCGAAAACGACCTTGGGATTTTTGTCAACAAAACCGTTCACTTTGGCCGAACTGCTATGGAGGAAATGAAATGCTTCCAGGGAATTGAGAACGATGATTTTATTGACCTGATGAATCACAGCATCGAAACCATGATCATTGAATCAGCTGGCTTGAACAACGGCTCTTTTTCCCCGGAATATCTGAATGAACTGGAGCGTTATTCTCCCTTGCATTTCGGATTTGTACGCGAAAAAAGGGCACAGTCGAAATCGCAGCGGTTCGCCCTGTTTCAGAAATATTTTGATTCGGCCAAACCTGCCGCAGTTTAGTGCCTGATGGCTTCAATATCTCTATTTTATAAGTTTTTTGATATAAGGTTCCAGCTTCTCTGGTTGGGTAATGGGAGCAAAGCGTTTGACAGGTTTCCCGTGTTTGTCGATTAGAAACTTGGTAAAATTCCATTTTATTTTACTGCCGAGCAAACCGCTTAATTGTTTTTTTAGGTACTTAAAAATAGGGTGGGCTTGTTCTCCGTTTACGTCAACTTTCGAGAACATCGGAAAAGAAACACCGTAGTTAATCAGACAAACTTCTGATATTGACTTTTCATCTCCCGGTTCCTGATTCCCAAACTGGTTGCAGGGAAAACCGAGAATCACCAGGCCGGAATCCCTGTATTTGCGGTACAAATCTTCCAAGCCGGCGTATTGCGGAGTAAAGCCACATTTGCTGGCGGTATTGACTACTAAAATGATTTTCCCTTTAAAATCTTCCATCGAAACTTCTTTGCCCTGTATACTTTTAACTGTGAATTGATAAAAGTTGTTTTCCATTGTTGAACAGTTTTGTGTTTTCCCAGATTATATCGTACACGGTACAAGTATAACGGTTTTATTTGATGTCGTGTTCGGTACAACCCGGTGTTGACTCATCTTGATGGATAATTGATACTAAAAAATATTCCGGATACCAAATGCAAATTCAAAATTGTTCGTATTTTTACGAACAACGAACAGAAGAAGATTATGGAAGTAAAAATCATGTCGGACGATCAACAGAAACTGGCGCGTTATACCAAAGCGTTGGGGCATCCAATCCGTGTTTATGTGCTGCAGTTGCTGGGGCAGCAGTCGTGTTGCTACAGTGGCGATTTGAGCGAAGAGTTGCCCATTGCCAAATCAACTCTTTCGCAACATCTGAAAGAATTAAAAGATGCCGGGCTAATTCAGGGCGAAATTGAAGCTCCCCGGATAAAATACTGTGTAAACAAAGAGAATTGGAGCGAAGCACAGGAATTATTCAAAACATTCTTTAAAATCTGAATCTTCAAAAAAATTTAGACGGATTGTTCGTGTTTCTACGAATTACGATTAAAAATTAACAATACAAATTGCGATGGAAATAAAAGTATTAGGTACCGGTTGTCCCAAATGTAAAAAGCTTGAACAGCTTACCCGCGAAGCGGTTTCGGAACTGGGAATTGAAGCTACCATTGAAAAAGTGGAAGACATTTACAAAATTATGCAGTTTGGGGTAATGCGCACTCCGGGGCTGGTGGTGAACGGAAAAGTGGTGATGTCGGGAAGACTGCCGAAAACAAGCGAAATAAAAGAATTGCTGGAGAATGCGTGATCGTTTAAAAATACTGGTCCGGCCGTTGGTGCTTTTGCTCGTGTGGCTGCTGCTTTACAACAACCTGCACGAAATCGCCGACCTGATTGTTTACCGGCTGATTGGATTGAAAGAGGGGACACATCTGGCCGAATCCATTTGGTTTTTCATTTTTGAAGTTCCCAAGGTGCTGCTGCTCCTGGTTTTAATTGTGTTTTTGGTAGGTGTGATCCGGAGTTGGTTTTCGCCCGAGAAAACACGGAAAACACTCGAAGGAAAATCACTGTTTGCGGGGAATGTAATGGCTTCGGGACTGGGGATTCTGACCCCGTTTTGCTCGTGTTCTGCCATTCCCCTGTTTTTGGGCTTTGTGGAAGCCGGCATTCCGATTGGTGTTACCTTCTCGTTTTTAATAGCGGCACCTCTGATCAACGAAGTGGCGCTTATCCTTTTGGCAGGCTTGTTTGGCTGGGAAGTGGCCGTGATTTATGTGGTTACCGGTTTGGTAATTGCCACCATTTCGGGCTTTTTGATTGAAAAGCTAAAGCTGCAAAAATACGTGGCCGACTGGGTGTTCCAGGTAAAAGCCAACCAGGCTTCGGTAGAGGAACAGAAACTGACTTTGGCTGACCGGATTCAGACGGGTTTCGACACTGTAAAAGAAATTGTCGGAAAGATCTGGATTTATGTGTTGATTGGAATTGCGGTGGGGGCAGGCGCTCACGGTTATGTTCCGGAAGATTACCTGGCCCGGGTAATGGGAAACGGAAGCTGGTACGCGGTTCCGCTGGCAATTGCAATGGGTATTCCGCTTTATTCCAACGCTGCCGGGATTATCCCCATTGTGGCGGTTTTAATGGAAAAGGGAGTAACCCTGGGAACAGCACTGGCGTTTATGATGTCGGTAATCGGCTTGTCGCTTCCTGAAATAATTATCCTGAAAAAGGTGCTGAAATGGCAGTTTATTGTCATTTTTGTTTCGATTGTAGCCACTGGAATTACGATCGTAGGATTTTTATTTAATTTCTTGCAGCTGTAAAATGGTTAAAAAGAACGGTTTTTTTGTTATTCTGATCCTGTTAGTGGGGGCTCTGTTGATCTTGTTGTTCAACAGGGACAAGCTGTATGACTATATCTCGGGACAAATGCAGCAGCAGAACTCGGAGCAGGAAAACTTTGTGGCCAAACAATTTGTGGAATCGAATTACAACTACGCTGAAAACGGAAAGGATTTTGAGTTCACGCTGCTTCAGTTTAAATCGTCCGGCTGTGCCATTTGCAAACAGATGGAGCCCGTTTTGGATGAAATAAGGAATTGGAACGGAGCAAAAGTGAATGTTCAGCTTATTCAAATTATGAATCCCGACAGTCAGGAAATGATGAAATATTTTGGAGTCTCTGCGGTTCCGATGCACATTTTACTCAATAAAAACGGGGAAGAATTTTCGCGCAGTTATGGCTTTATTTCTGCCGATGACCTGAAATCCCGTTTTCATGAAAATAAAGGGAGCAATAAGAACTGACAGCGAAGCTTGGTGTGCTTTGTCGATGTAAATGAGTTCTTCGTGTAGCGTTTTCAGTAACGAAGAGGGAGCGTTCAGGTGGATCGTTTTTCTCCTTGTATCGGTAGCTTTTCCAACGTTTTCTTACATTATCCGAAACAGAGAGGGGAAGGAAATAATTCGGATTTTACTCATTCCCCGGCTTTGGATTTTCATCCTTATCGTAAAGAACAAATCCCAGGGCTTCCGCTTTTACTTGATCTTTTTCGGCTATGCTAATAATTATCAGGCGTCCGGTGGGACAGTAACATGCCATGCAGAAAGGCCCTTCAGAATAAATTACGGAAGAAATCCTGTAAACAGAAATGCTGTTGTCTTCGAGGTATTTTTGCACTGCATAGCGGTAATCATTGTTGCCAGAGCGATAATCGTCCCATGCGTTCATACATCCGGTCTCCGCAATCGCGAGTTCAATTCTGTCTTTGTCGTCGCTGCAACCAGCAAAAAAAACGAATAATACAAAAATCAAGATGTGGATCTTTTTCATGGTAGTTATTTATGCAAAGATTAAAAGCAGCGGCAAAGGGTTGCGTGAAAGATT
>JBKDZK010000799.1:0-3261 GCA_047971205.1 Draconibacterium sp. | reverse complement strand
AACAGCAAACAGTAAATACAATTTTGGCTATGTTGAAAATTATGAAATTGTTGACAACGGGGACACCTCTCCTGTCGAGTTTGGAGGATTTTACGACGAGCTGGGATACGAATTTGCCTGTGAATGGGTAAGGAGGAGAGATATGATTCGATTTGGCACCTATTCTACAAAAAGCTGGCTCTCCCATAAACCCCAGGGTGAAAAAGCGGAGGTATTTCCTATTCCGCAAACAGTAATAGATGCAAATCCTAATCTTGCTCAAAACCCTGATTACGAATAAATAATTAGCGATCAGTTGTCTAATTTAAGATAACTGATCGCTCTTGGTACTCATCATAACCGTAAATCGATGAATTCAAAAAACATGTGTAGAGCACTGGTTATAATTCTTTTACTAAGTACATTTTTAGATGGATGCCAAAAGAACCATAAAGAAAATATCGTAAAAGAAGAACAAAAGAACACTTTAGTCTGGAAAGACTTTAGCCCTTATATTCAGGAATTTAATAAGAATGATGTTGAACTGTACACTCAATATTTTCCAAATGATAAGGCCGAAGAGTTTTTAAAAAACAATATCCCTTATTTCAATTGTCCGGACAAGGAATTGGAAAAAACCTATTATTTCCGTTGGTGGACATTCAGGAAACACATAAAAAATACAGAAGACGGATTTGTAATAACCGAATTTCTTCCGGATGTTTCCTGGGCCGGAAAATACAATACGATTAATTGTCCTGCAGGATACCATTTTTACGAAGGGAGGTGGTTACGAAACCAGAACTACTTGGCAGACTATGCTAATTTTTGGTTTAAAGGAGGAGGCAGTTTACGCTCTTATAGTTTTTGGGCTCCGAATTCCATACTGGCATTTGCCTCGGTTCACCAAAATAAAAAATTAGTTACAGAGTTGCTTCCCTTTTTTGTTGAAAATTATGACGGATGGGAAAACGAAAGATTAGGTGACGATGGTTTATTCTGGCAATTTGATAACCGGGATGGAATGGAAGTCTCGGTTGGAGGTTCCGGGAAAAGAGCAACCATCAATTCATATATGATTGGAGATGCAGCAGCTATTGCTGAAATAGCTCGAATGGCCGGGAACAAAGCACTTGAAGAAACATATTCCCAGAAAGGCTCAACACTAAAAAATTTGTTATTATCAAAATTATGGGATGCTGATGCTCAATTTTTTAAAACTTTGCCATTAACGCCCGAAGAGTATAATAAATTGGTTGATAAAAGATATTCCGATTCTTTTTCACTAATAAAAAAAGACTCGCTTAGCCTGGTTGATGTTAGAGAACTTCACGGCTATACCCCGTGGTATTTTAGTATTCCTGAAGATAAACACTCAGTGGCGTGGAAATTTCTTTTAAGTAACGAAGGGTTTAAAGCTCCTTATGGACCAACAACTGCCGAGCAAAAACATCCGGGGTTCAAAGTAGTTTATGAAGGACATGCCTGCCAGTGGAATGGCCCGGGCTGGCCTTTTGCAACTTCTGTAACCTTGAAAGCAATGGGAAATCTCCTAAGAGACTATAATCAGTCGGTAATTTCAAAAAATGATTTTGTGAATCAGTTACTAACATATTCCAATAGCCACAGAAGAATAAATGAACGTGGAAAAAAACTCTGCTGGATAGATGAGAACCTCAACCCTTTTACCGGCGACTGGATTTCCCGGACAATGTTAAAAGCGAGAGGACATGAGCCAGAGGAAAGAGGAAAAGATTACAACCATTCTGAATTCTGTGACATCGTCATTTCTGATCTCATCGGCATCCAACCCTCAATGGACAATACGCTCACCGTAAACCCGCTAGTTCCTGATAATTACTGGAATTGGTTTTGTCTCGACAGAGTAAAATATCACGACAAAGAAATCACCATTATTTGGGATAAAAACGGACAAAAATATATGAAAGGACAGGGATTTTCTATTTTTGTTAACGGAGAGCTAAAGCATAATTCAAAAAAAGTAGAAAAAATAACGATTCAAATTTAAAAAATAAAACAGCCTACGACTGAGATATAAGATAGTAGTTCAAACAAGCATGACCGAAGTTTTATCTCGCCAAAAAACAGGCGTAACAAAAATTTAAACAGATGAAAAAATACATTTTACTTATTTTCCAAATATTTGGCATTACAAGTGCCTCATTAGTAGTTGGCCAGTCGTATCAGGTTCAGCCAATCCCCTTTAACCAGGTAAGCATTGATGATGGATTTTGGTCGCCCCGATTGAAATCACACTCCCTAAATACTTTACAAACCTGTATACACCAAACCAGAGATTCTACGGAAAGAATAAACAACTTCAAAAAAGCGGCAGGATTACTCGAAGGGCAGCACCAGGGAATATATTTCGACGACTCGGATGTTTATAAAGCGATGGAAGGAATCGCCTACTCGCTTATAAATAATCCGAATCCCGAATACGAAAAATTACTTGATGACTGGATTGGATATATTGCAAAATCGCAACAAGCAGATGGTTACCTCAATACCTTTTACACACTAAACCACCCGGACAAGCGATGGACGGATATGGAAAAACATGAAATGTATTGCGGTGGACATATGATTGAAGCTGCAATTGCTCATTATCAGGTAACAGGAAAAAAAAGTTTTTTGGATGTAGCGATAAAATTCGCAGATTACCTCGATAATACATTTGGCCCCGGCAAACGACACTGGGTGCCCGGACATGAAGAAATTGAACTGGCGCTTGTTAAATTATATCACACAACAGAGAGCAAAAAATACCTCAACCTGGCTCATTGGTTACTTGAAGAAAGAGGGCATGGACACGGCAAAGGAGGTATTTGGGAATCAGAATGGGGGCCAGCTTATTGTCAGGATGATGTGCCGGTTTCAGAAATAACAGACATTAAAGGACACGCAGTACGGGCGATGTACTTGTTTACGGGTATGGCCGATGTTGCTTCCGAGATGAATATTCCTGAGTATGTGGACGCATTAAAACGTGTTTGGGAAGATGTTACCCAGAGGAATATGTATGTTACCGGAGGAATTGGGAGTTCAAGGTCAAATGAAGGATTCACGGAGGATTATGACCTGCCAAACAAAACGGCTTACTGTGAAACATGTGCTTCAATTGGTATGGTTTTCTGGAATAACCGAATGAACTTGTTATCAAAAGATGCCAAATATGTTGATATACTGGAGCGTTCCCTGTACAACGGCGTGTTATCAGGTGTAAACCTCGAAGGTGACTTGTTTTTTTATGTAAATCCG
>JBKDZK010000798.1:0-2032 GCA_047971205.1 Draconibacterium sp. | reverse complement strand
CTGAAATAGTCTGGTGTTATAATTTGATTTGTTTCCCCCTCAAATAACAAGCCTTCCGGTTTGCCGTGGCCTATAAAATAAAATAATACATTTGTTTGATCAGACGAATGAACGACAGTAGGTGTTTTACCTAAAGTCATTCCGCTTAAAATATTAAAAATATCATCTTTGTTTAACTGCTCAAGAATGTAGTCGATAACGATATCTTTGTAAACGTTTTTTCCGTTTTCAGAAGTTTTTATTGTTCCTTTTTCTTTGTTTCGTTGGTGAAATGCTAAGTCATCTTGCATTACAAGTATGATGTCATCATCAGAAAGACCGTTGTTTCTTAGGTGCTGATAAACGGCGAGAAGATCAGACTGGTGGCGATAGTTACTCCACCCTTTAGAGGAGGCCACTAGTAGTGCTTTTGTGTTTAGCTTATGCGGTAAGTTAATGTGGCTGCCATAGTTTAGTGCTTCAATGTTTCTGGCAAAAGTTTTCCAGGCTGATGATGTATTGGTAACGCGTCCATCTGTACTGTTCGAATAGTAGTTAAGAATGTTAAATTGTTTTAAGTTAATCTGCCAGTGGGCGTAGGTGGAAGAAATAACATCAAGATATGAGTATTGGTCGTAATCCAACGAACTACTTGCTCCAGCCAGGTCAGGGTATTCGCCTCGTTTGATCGACATAAATGCATCGCGAATACCGCGCTCATTCAAGGAAACGTTACCTGCGCGCCCATCCACTACTCTTTTCACTCCGTCAACAAGGGTATTCTCATCGTTACAGGACATGGCCTCATAACCCAATGCAATCAACATGAGGGCGTCATAAACCTGAGCAATTCCTAATAATGGTTTTCCTCCATATCTCTGTAGATATTCGGTTTCAAATTCACTGTCGGGATGAGGTACCATTACAAGGCCTTCCACACCCTCTGTATTTGTTGTTCTTTTCAATAACTCTGGCATGAAGGCTAGGTCAGAGAACAGTATTTTGCAGGAATGATCAGAAGTTTTCCATGTGTCTGTCATTTTTACTGCATGCTCGATACCTGAAGGAACACAAACTATTAGATCCGGTTTGGTTTGCAGCACCAAATTTACATTTTCAGAGATGTTAATTTCGGAAGCATTATATTGTTCCAGCCTGGTTACATTTATATTCATCTCTGCTGCAAAAAAGCCAGCCCAATTGTAGAATGATTCACCGTAAGCATCGTCGCCAACGATTATCCCTAAAGATTTAGCTCCTTTGTTTTTGGCAATTAATATTAGGTTTTTACATTGTGAAATATCTGACTCGATTAGCCGCCATAAGTAATTTTTTCCGGCATATGCCCTGGTCAGCCTTTCAGATGAAGCCAGAGTAAACATCACTTTTTTGTGTTTTATAAAATATGGTGCAGCATTAAAGGCTTCTTCTGATGTGAAGGCTCCTATAGCGGCGATAATAGTAGTGTCTGATGCAATTTGAGCAGAAATTGACTCAATGTCTTCTATATCCGTATCAAACCATGAGATATTAACTTCTTTACCCGTTATTTTTGCATTTTTGTTAATATTCTCTTGTGCCCAGTTAATTCCCTTTTGCCAATCGTTTCTATTCGGTCCTGATAAAGGTAAGAAGACAGCAACCTTATATTGTTTGGCATCGGGTGTATCGTCCATTTTTTGACATGAGAAGAATAAACTCAAAACTACTGTCAATATTAATCCTTTTGTAAAAGCGTGCTTGCTTATAAAAGAAACCGAGTTATTTAAATGCAGCAGTTGGTTCGGGTGCATTAAGGAAAAGGAATAAGAAGAATAGTTTTGTAGCATCCATTAATTATTTATAAATGTTGAGAGCGAACCTATCAATAACTATGGCTGTATAACTAACAATTAATAAATTAGGTGAACAAAATGTACAAACATGAGATTTTTTGCAAGAATGTATACCCAAAACAAATAACTTTTCGGTTTTTTCACTCGTTCTTTTTCCCTTTTTCTACACCAAAATTTTAAACCGTAGCTACGGCTATGCCTGAAAATTTTGACTTGAA
>JBKDZK010000797.1:0-2493 GCA_047971205.1 Draconibacterium sp. | reverse complement strand
GCTGTCGAAAGCATCGCCTACGGGATGCCCGCGTACAAACTCAACAAAAAGCCGCTGGTTTATTTTGCGGCTTACGCCAGGCACATCGGTTTTTATGCCACACCAAGCGGTCATCAAGAGTTTGCCAGCGAACTTTCGGTTTACAAACAGGGCAAAGGTTCGGTTCAGTTTCCGATTGACGAGCCTCTCCCAACCGATTTGATCAGAAGAATAGTAGCATTCAGAGTAAAAGAAAACATGCTAAGATAGTTGGGTCATAAAACTATTCCAGCCAACCAAATACCTGAGAGTGTAAACCTTTTTTTGTAATTTTGATCAAGGAACCAATAACCTAAAAGCCCATGAAATCAATTTTGCATATCCTGGCTTCTTTATGCTTCGGTATCGCATGTTTTTTACCGGTTACATCTTTTGGACAGAGTTCGCCCTCCGAACAGGACACCACGATTATGAACGACGAAATTGAGGAGATCACCATAACGGCTTTTCGTTCTCCCTACAATGTTTTTAATACACCGGCACCGGTCAACCTGATTCTGAGTACACAGTTGGAAACCGGGAATGCACTCACCCCGGTTGATGCCTTAAACCGCATTCCGGGAATTCTGATGCACCACGGAACACTCAATACCAACCGCTTAACCATTCGGGGAATTGGATCGCGAACGCCTTACGGAACCAATAAGATTAAAGCCTACTTTGGTGATATTCCGCTTACGGCCGGCGACGGAGAAACAACCCTGGAAGATATTGATAACCTGTCCATTCAGCGGGTGGAAATCATCAAAGGGCCTTCGTCGAGTTTGTATGGCGCAGGACTGGCCGGCGTTATTTTGTTTCATCCGAAAAATGTCAGCAAGGATTTTGTTCAATACAACAACACAACCGCTTCTTTTGGTACGTCAAAAAATACCTTGTCGGCCGGAATAAACGATGGAAAGCTGAATATTTTTGCTCTTGGCTCACTGCTAAACAGCAACGGTTACCGCGACAATAACGAAACCTACCGCGGAAGTTTGTTTCTGAATTCAGTGTACAAATTTTCCGAAAAAACACATTTGCAGGCGCTGATCCGGGTCACAAAAATGAAAGGGCATATCCCAAGTTCGCTCGATCTGGAAACATTCAATACAGCCCCCAAAAGTGCCGCAGTCAACTGGCTGGCTGTAGCCGGATACGAGAAATACACAAAGGCACAGTTTGGCGTTTCATTAAACCGCTTTACCATGCGCGACGGCAAAATTTCGGTAGCTGCTTTTGGTAGCTTCCGCAACCTCGACGAACTAAGACCCTTTAACAAACTCGAAGAATCGTCAGATTACCTGGGTTGGCGGGCCGAAATGCAAAAAGTAGTGGCTGTTCCCAATGCCCGGTTTGTACTTACCACCGGGATTGAAATGTTTCGCGAAAGTTTTAACTGGAGTACACATAATAACGATACCCACAGCCTGCTTTCCGATAACAACGAAAAACGGCAATACGAAAACCTGTTTGTTCAACTGGAATCAAACATCTACGACCGGGTGTTTATTTCTACCGGAATCAACGGGAATCTTACCCGTTTTAACTATACCGATCGTTATACGGATAACGGCGACCAGTCAGGGAAACAGAACTACAAACCGGTTTTATCGCCGCGTCTGGGCATCAACGTGCTGTTAAAAGACGAGCTTTCGGTTTTTGGAAATGTCAGTCATGGCTTTTCTACCCCATCGTTTCACGAAACGTTATTGCCCGAAGGCGAAGTAAATCCGGCTATAAAACCCAAGACCGGCTGGAACTTTGAAATTGGTTTTCGTTCGCAGTTTAAAAACAGGTTACGGCTTTCGGCCAGCTACTACCGTATTTACATCAACAACCTGCTGGTGGCCCGGCGCACCGGTGAAGACGCTTACATTGGAGTTAATGCGGGGCAATCGGTTCATCCCGGTGTGGAAGCCGAAATTACCTGGAACGCCATAACATTTCACGGAAAAAACCTGCTGATCCTTCAGGGAAGTGCCACACTGGCCGACTATCATTTTACCGATTTTATGGACCTGGATAAAGACTACAGCGGGAAACTGCTCCCCGGAACCGCCCGGCAACTGCTATCGTTTTCGGCTCAGCTAAACCCGGTGAAAAATATTTCGTTCAATGCCTGGCACCAGTACACCGGGAAAATGCCTGTAAACGATGCCAATTCCGCTTTTTCAAAAGCCTTTGGTATTACCGGGCTCGAACTCAAATACCAGGGAAAAACGGGCCGCCTGAAACTGGGAATCAAAGGTGGAATTCAGAATATTTTTGATGTGCATTATGCCTCGATGCTGGCGGTTAATGCCCCTTCGTTTAACGGTGCATCGCCCCGGTACTATTACCCCGGAGATCCGCGAAACTATTACGTTAGCATTTTAATCGGGCTATTGGGAAAACAATACTAAGCCAGTTTTTCCAGCTGCCGGAATACAGGAACGAGCGACTTTCCGCTTTCGGAGAGGTAATATTCAATGT
>JBKDZK010000796.1:0-10186 GCA_047971205.1 Draconibacterium sp. | reverse complement strand
TTTGTGGTAAAATCCATTAAGATACTGATTATCAGGGGTTTAAACAAATATTTTAATCACTTATTTTACTTATTTTCAGATAGTTATACACATTTTTAACGAAGTATTGTAAAGGTAAAACTGAATAAATTTAGTTGGTCATCACTACTAACTCTGCATAATCTTTTTTTTTGCGTAAATCTTTTTTGAAGATCGGCAGGGAAAGCCATTTAAGATAGTCATTCCGTCAAATAATTTAAGCGATATTGCTTCATCATCTGATTTTCTGGTTTGATGATTAATTTCAGATGGCAGAGGGACAACGGAAAGGACTTTTCGATAGTTTTGCGCAGTTTTTTTCGATAAATTATGAAAGCACTTTTGACCGTTGGATTACTGGTCCTTTCCAATACATTTATGACGTTCGCCTGGTACGGGCATTTGAAATTTGCTGAAATGAAATGGTTCAACAAATTGGGGATTGTATCCATCGTTTTGATCAGCTGGGGAATTGCACTTTTCGAATATTTCTTCCAGGTGCCGGCCAACAGTATTGGTTTTAAAGATCATGGCGGCCCGTTTTCACTTATCGAACTAAAAGTATTGCAGGAAGTGATAACACTGGTGGTATTTTCCATTTTTACGTTGCTGCTTTTTCGTATCGAAACATTTCGCTGGAACCACTTAATTGGTTTTGTATTTTTGATACTGGCCGTTTATTTCATTTTTAAGAAATAAACCGGGTACGCATTGTAGCCTGGATGGCTTGAGATTCTTTAACTGTATTTCAATATTCCTGGCACTTTGCACTTACTGCACACTACTATTTTAATTCAGACAAAAAAATCGTTTACTTTGCAGCAAATTTTTGGACAATGAGCAAGAAAAGGGTAAATGTGGTTACGATGGGGTGTTCGAAAAACCTGGTAGATTCCGAGGTTTTACTGAACCAGCTTGAGAAGGGAAAGTTTGAAGTGGTGCACGACTCCAATGAAACCGGATTTGACGCGGTTTTTATCAACACCTGTGGTTTTATCCAGGATGCGAAGGAAGAATCTATTAATATGATTTTGGATTATGCCGAAGCCAAGAAACGGGGAGAGATCAGCAAATTATATGTAATGGGGTGTCTCTCTGAGCGGTATCAGCACGATTTGGAAGCAGAACTTCCGGAAGTGGACCGGTATTTTGGCAAGTTCGATATGAAAGCCATGGTGGAAGAACTGAAAGTGGCCTACCATCCGGAATACATTTACGAACGTAAACTTACCACTCCTTCACATTTTGCGTACCTGAAGATTTCGGAAGGTTGCAATCGCTCGTGCTCGTTTTGTGCCATTCCTAAAATGACCGGGCGTCATAAATCACGTACGATCGAAAGCCTTGTAATGGAAGCCAAATACCTCGCTAAACGTGGTGTTAAGGAGGTGTTACTGATTGCCCAGGACCTTTCATACTACGGAATTGATATTTATGGTAAAAACCGCTTGGCCGAGTTGATCGAAGAAATTTCGAAAGTGGACGGCATTGAGTGGATTCGCTTGCATTATTTGTACCCAACCAAATTCCCGATGGATATTTTACCCGTGATGCGCGAAAATCCGAAAGTCTGCAAATATCTTGATATGCCTTTGCAACACATTGCCAACCCGGTTCTGAAAAATATGCTTCGGCATGTTTCGCGGGAGGAAACCGAAGCTTTGCTGGCCAAAATCAGGGAAGAAGTTCCGGAAGTGGTGATTCGTACCACGATGCTGGTGGGTTTCCCGGGAGAAACGGAAGATGATTTCGAGGAACTGAAGGAATTTATTGAAGAGCAGAAGTTCGGACGTTTAGGTGTTTTTGCTTATTCAAAAGAAGACGGTACTTATGCTGCCGATAAGTACAAAGACTCACTGGATGATGAAACCAAACAAGAGCGTGCCGACGAGATCATGGAAATTCAGCAATATATTTCGGCGGAATTGAACCGTGAACGCGTTGGAAAAGAGTTCAAAGTGATTGTGGATCGTGAAGAAGGGGAGTTCTTTATTGGCAGAACCGAGTACGATTCACCCGAAGTAGATGGAGAAGTACTGATAACATCTGACCGGAAACTGTGTAAAGGAGAGTTTGTACAGGTGCGAGCCACAGGAGCGGAAGATTATGACTTGTACGCGGAGTTGATCCAGTGAATTAATTTCCGACAATTGAGCACTTAGTGCCGCTAAAGATGTCGCAAAGACCGTAAACTTGATGTAAGTCGCTTGCGATCTTTGCGATTTTTTTTTTGTTTACAGACTTCTAAGAACTTCTCTTTGTAGTTAGTTGGCCGGAGCAGTCTTTAGAAGAAAAATCCTAGGCTAAGCGCAGCCATTTTGTTGTTCAGATCTGTTTCGTTTTTGTAAACATTCAGAAAGCCCATGTCGTAATTGAGGCCTAGTTGTAACGAATTGCTGGTGAACACCGGGAATTCAAAGCCAATTTCGAGTGAAAGCCCCAGGTCGAAGTCTTTGGTGTTGTCTTTCAGGTCAAAGTCGGCTCCATCTTTCTCTCCGTCAGCATCGAGCAGGTAGCTTACATAAGGACCGGCAGCAAAATAAATACGCTGTCCGTTTTTAAACCCGGCTTTTTCGCCGGCCGAAAATTCGGCTCGCACCGGTAAATGCAGGTAATGCAGTTTTTCTGTCAGTTCCAGGTTTGTTTCATCTATCTTACGGCCCTTTTGCGCGTACTCCAGGCCCGATTGTATGGCAAATCCATCACTTAACCGATACTTGGTATTAAATCCGAAGTTGTAGCTCAGCATAATGTTATTGTTGTCGGCCAACTGAAGTAATTCAGACTGACAGGTACCGCCAATCCCGGCTTTGATTCCATACTGAAACTGAGCGAGGCTGGTGTTGATGTTAACCAGGCTTAGTACGATGACCAGCCCCAAAATTGCCGGGTACTTTTTACCATTACGTGATTTGTTGGTAAGGGAGATGATCTGTTTTTCTGTTTTTCTTTTCATGATAATTGTTTTAATGTTTCTGAAATATTTGTTTGTTTCGACTATATATCTAAAATATTCGAACAGTAGGCCAAAAAAAATTAGGTGCAAATACCGTAGAACAGCATGTTTACAACATCGTTGATCTTTTGGTCAAACTCTGTCTCTGTTTCCGCATTTTTCAGCAAGGGCATTTCGAAGCCGATCATGGCGGTTAATACCGCATTGCTCATAAATTGAACATCTACCGGTTTAAACTCCTTCTGCTCTATTCCGGAACGCAGGATATTTTCCAGCGTTTCCAGTTCCCATTCCCGGTGCCGGTCTCTGATTTTTTCGATAAAAGAGAAAGTATTCAGAAAGTTGTCTGTCAGGGCTTTGTACAGATTTCCGCGTTGTACAAACCGCCGCATTCTGATCAGTATGTATTTTCTCAACTTTTCAACTGAATGCTCTGTCTTATTTAGTGCCTCGTAAATTTCCCGTTTCAAGTGTTCGGCTTCGTGCCCCACAACTGCCTCAAATACCTCTTCTTTGTTTTTGAAATAATAATAAAGCGAACTTTTCCCTTTTCCTGCGGCATAGGCAATATCGTCCATGGTTGTTTTCTTAAAACCATATTTGTCGAAGGTCAAAGCTGCTGCCTCAATTATTTGTCGTTTCGATCTGTTGTTTGTCATTTTCGACGATTTTGGTTTAAAAGTACAAATTATTTGTTTTGGTTCTTCTTGTTGCTGATGGATAAGGCGTAAATGAAAATGAATTAACATTAAGTTCAGGTAGCTTTTGGTTGCAACTTTGGTTGGCAAATATTTAAAGCAGAGCGTTTTGTCTGGAAATCGATTATCCATTCATAGAAATAAGATCAGTGGGAGAGCGGCATTGCGGAGATGTGTCGGGCTTCGATCTGTATTTTCTTATTTAATTTTTCATCCCGATTAAACCTTCTTAAACGGTCTTCGTCAAAGCACTCAGTAATAACGATTACAGTTGGTCTTTAAACGATAATCAAGAGTTAAACATAAGAGTTAATACTACCGGAAGAAGTAGTTAAAGGCTCTTGTAAATTCTGCCGGTTATTCGAAATTTATAAAACAAACAATTTTGATCAAATGAAGAAATTAGGTTTACTATTGCTGTCGGTAATTGTATTTGCCGCGGTAACCATGGCCCAGGATAGAGGACCAAGAAATTTCGATCCGAAAGAAATGGCCAAACGTCAAACAGAAGAATTGACAAAAGCGCTGGATCTGAACAAGGATCAGGCTGCAAAAGTACTGGAGTTGAATACCAAAGTCGGTGAAAAAATGTCGTTGATGCGCGAGGAGATGAGAGATGGCGGCGGTGACCGCGAAGCCATGCGCGAGAAAATGACAAAAATACGTGAAGAGCAGAAAGTTGAGATGAAGAAAATTCTGACCGAAGCTCAGTACAAAAAATACGAAAAATACTTAGAGGAACGTCGTGCCCAAAGAGGCCAAGGCAGGCCCGGCGGACAACGTTAACGTTTCATACGGTTTAATTTAATTAGGTAGAAAAGGGCCTGCAGATGTTGCAGGCCCTTCTTATTTGTATTCTTGCGAAGTTTCTTTTTAGAACGAACGTTGCAGTCCCACCATTTTGATGGCAGTAACGGCAGCTTCATCGCCTTTGTTTCCATGTTTACCTCCGGCTCTGTCCAAAGCCTGTTGCTCGTCGTTGGTGGTCAGTACGCCAAATATGAAAGGCTTGTTGTACTTCAGGTTCAGGTCTTTTGTGCCTTGAGTAACACCTTCGCATATGTAGTCGAAATGACGGGTTTCTCCCTGAATTACGCATCCTAACAGAATAACGGCATCCACATTGGCCATTTCGGCAAAAAACTGGCCTCCCAGCGGAAGTTCGAATGTTCCGGGAACGTATTTAACCGTAATATTTTCTTCTGTAGCGCTGTGTTTTTTTAGGGTGTCGATCGCTCCCTCGGCCAGTGCCGAAGTTATTTCCCAGTTCCATTCTGCCACAACAATTCCGAAACTCATGTTTTCGGCTGATGGAACCGAATTGATCTCGTAAGCTGATAAATCTTTTGTTGCCATAACTATTTAAAATAAAAAACCCCTCCGAAGAGGGGTCGAATTATCAATTTTCCGGTGCTTAGTTCATTTTTATTTTTACCCGAGCAATGTAACGATCGGCATTGGTTGCTTCTGCCGAAGTTGGGAATTGCTTTTTAATATCCTGGTAAAGTGCCAGCGCTTGTTCCAGTTCGTCTGAAGATTCCAGCAATTTTGCAGCTTTCATCATGTAAACCGGAGTTGTAAGCTCGTTTTTCGATTCGCTGTACGCTTTTTTGTATTGTTTCAACGCTTTGTCGCTGTCTCCTAACTCAAGGTAGGCATCGCCTTTGGCTCCTTCTGCAACCGGGGCCAAAAGAAGATCGTCAGATTTGAAATCGTTTAAATAATCCAAAGCTTCTTCGTATTGTCCCAAATGCAAATAGGAAATTCCGGTGTAATATTTGGCACGGTTGGCTGCTTTGGTAATGCCATAATCGTCGATGATATCAAGGAATCCCAGGTAGTTTCCGTCACCGTTGATGGCCAGGTTAAATGAATCTTTTTCGAAATAGTTTTCGGCCATAAACATTTGCGAGTTGGCTTCTTTTTCCTGTGGTTGAACATAAAACTTTTTAAATCCAAGGAAAACAGCAACTACCAAAATAAGACCACCAACAACGTAACTGATGATTTTTTGATTATCCTCAATAAACTGTTCGGTTTTTGTTAACGCGCTTTCAAGTTCTTGTAAATTATCGACTTGTTCAGTTTTTTTCTTAGTCATCTTTTTCTATTTCAAAATTGTGGGGCAAAAATAGTTTTTTTTTCATAACAGATTAAGGTATCTCTCTATTATTTTGATGAATAATCAACAGTTGCTTGTTATTATCGGCTTTTTGCAAACTTTTCAGGAAAATGGCAGCTTTTTTAATAGTTTTGTACATCCTTTATTAAAGAATTTGACGCATGCGAATTGAAGAAATTTCAATTGTAAATTTTAAAAATATTAACGAGGCTACGGTTGAATTTTCTCCTCGTTTGAACTGTTTTATCGGTAAAAACGGGGCTGGCAAAACCAACATGCTGGATGCCATTTATTATTTGTCGTTTTGCAAGAGTTTTTTCAATGCCAGTGATCTGTTGAATATAAATCACGAAGAAAGTTATTTCATGCTGAACGGAAGTTACGACCGTCTCGATTCTTCGGAAACCATCACCTGCGGCATTCAAAAAGGACAGAAAAAGCAATTTAAGCGAAATTCAAAAATATATAAGAAGCTGCAGGATCACATCGGTTTGTTGCCCTTGGTTATGATTTCGCCTTCGGATGTTGAATTGATTTTGGGAGGAAGCGACGAGCGCCGGAAATTCATGGACGGTGTTATTTCGCAATACAACCAGAATTACCTCGACGACCTGCTGAAATACAACCGGGCGGTGGTGCAGCGAAACAATTTGCTGAAGCATTTTGCAGCCGAACGCCGCTTCGATACCGATTTATTATCGATCTGGGATGATCAGTTGGTGGAATACGGAACACGGATACACCGTGAACGGACAGAGTTTGTGGAGAAACTGATACCTGTTTTTCAGCGTTACTATACCTTTATTTCACAGGGAAACGAAGAGGTGGGGCTGGTTCATCAATCCGATTTGTATGAAAACGATTTTGGACAGTTACTCAAAGATTCAGTAATGAAAGACCGTGCTGCGCAATACACAACGGTTGGTGTTCATAAGGATGATCTTTTGTTGAAACTGGGTGAGTTCCCGATGAAAAAACTGGGCTCGCAGGGACAGAAAAAGACCTACCTGGTGGCATTGAAACTGGCACAGTTTGATTTTATCAAAGAGATTTCGGGGATTAAACCCATATTGTTGCTCGATGATATTTTTGATAAGCTGGATCAGCACCGCGTGGAGCAAATTGTAACCACCGTAGCGGGTGAACAGTTCGGGCAGATTTTTATCACCGATACCGATCGCAGTCATTTGGACGCAATAATCCGGAAACTTGGAACCGATTTTCGTATTTTTAATGTTGAAACCGGAAAAGTGAACCCAGTATTATGAGACGGAGCAATACACAGTCGCTTAGCGATGTTTTAAAGGAATACATTGAGCAAAACCGCATTGAGCGCAAGCTGAAAGAGGTGGACGTTGTGGAGGGCTGGGAGGCTTTGCTGGGAAAAACGATTGCCCATTATACCCGTAACATCTACATCCGCAACCGTATTTTGTACGTCGAAATCAGTTCGGCCGTAGTTAAAAACGAGCTTTTTCTGATGCGCGAAGAGATTTGCCGGCGAATCAACCAAAACGCCGGTGTCGAAATAATCGAACGGATCGTGTTCAAATAACTTAGTATCGCTCCAGTTGTGAGAAGAAAAAGGCGGCCTCAACAGCCGCATTCTCATCACTGTCCGAACCATGTACCGCATTTTCGGTCATGCTGGTGGCATAGCGTTTACGCACAGTGCCTTCTTCTGCTTTTTCGGGATTGGTAGCTCCGATAAAACTGCGGTAATCTTCCACGGCATTTTCTTTTTCGAGAATGGCTGCCACAATGGGGCCCGAGCACATAAAACTGACCAGGTTTTCGTAAAACGGTTTGCCTTTGTGCACGGCGTAAAACGCTGCCGCCCGCTCAGGTGAAAGCCGGGTGTATTTCATGGCCACAATTTTAAAACCGGCTTCGTTGATCATTTTTAGAATGTCGCCGATATGATTGTTCTTAACCGCGGTAGGTTTGATCATCGTGAAAGTAAGGTTGCCTGTCATAATCAAAGTTTTTGTCCAGTTGCTTTTTACATAACACTTAACGAACATAAAACTTTTTTATCACATATTTTACTCTCTTGATTGAAAAAATTTTACGGAAGTTCGCAAACGGGTGAATGCACTCCCGAATGAAACCAGTGAGGATAGTATTTAGTTCAATAGAACAGTGCTAACGGAGGAAAAAATAGAATATTTTAACCTTTTCACCTGCCTAAGAATTAGTATATTTGTCCCTTCAAAAAATTTAGGTCTTGAAAAATACTGGAAAAGAGATATTTAGTGCCATTGAGGAGGTGTTGGAAAATGCAGGTAAAGTAAGCATTATTCCGCACGAAAATCCGGATGGAGATGCAATAGGAGCGGCGCTTGGGCTGGGGCAAACACTTGCCAATAAAGGTCTGGAGGTGAAAGTGATTTCGGTAAACGATTACCCCGATTTTTTAAAATGGTTTTCTTCAGTTGTTCCAATCACTATTTACCAGAAAGACAAGAAGGCCGCAAAAGAGTGGCTTTTTGACTCGGATGTGCTGATTTGTGTGGATTTTAACGAAGAAAAACGGGCCGGTCACCTGGCAAAAATGATCAGTCGTTTTCCGAAAACAAAGATTTTAATCGACCACCATCCGTATCCGGGCGACTTTTGCCAGTATACGGTATCTGAAACCCAGTACAGTTCGTCGGCCGAGTTGGTTTATGATGTAATTGGGCAGTTAGGTTATACGGAATATATTAATGCCCAGGCTGCTGAAGCGCTTTTTACCGGAATACTGACTGATACCGGGGGGTTTAGCCACAACACGTCGCAAAATACATTTAAAACAGTGGCCGAATTGCTGAATTACGGAATTGATACTGATAAAATTCAATCGGCTGTATTTCATAATTTTTCGGCCGAGAGGATGCAACTGATGGGGTATTGTTTGTATGAAAAGATGAAGGTGTTCCCCGAATACAGGGCAGCTGTAATCAGTATTACAAAAGAAGAATTGGAAAGATTCAACTTTAAACCCGGAGATACCGAAGGTTTTGTGAATTACCCACTTTCAATCAACAATATCGTATTTAGTGCCCTTTTTATTGAGAAAGAGAATTATGTGAAAGCATCGTTCCGTTCAAAAGGGAATTTTCCGGCCAACAAATTCTCCAGCGAGCATTTCAACGGCGGCGGGCATTTAAACGCAGCCGGAGGCGAGTCGGAGTTAACTTTTGAAGAAACAATTGAAAGATTCACGCAACTTTTACCCGGGTATAAGCATCTTCTGGAAGAAACAGTAATCTGAATGCGCTTTGAATAAGCGGTGAATTATTCTGTTTTAATCAAAGACGAAAGATAATTGGATAAGCTTTTTAACTTTGTAAGGTTTTCAAAATAACCAGTAACAAGAATTGATAACAATTAACAAGAATAGAGAAATGAAGAAAATACTAAATGGGATGTTCGTTCTTATTTCAGCAGTTGGATTTTTTGCCTGCAGTGATGGCATCGACTATGAAAAATTGAGAAGGAACGAACTGGCTCTTCTTGACGAGTATATTGCAGCCAAGCATCCGGGGGCCGAAGAAACAAAATCGGGACTTTATTATTTCAATGAACCCGGAACCGGCGAAGGCGATACCATAAAATTAGGAGATGAAGTGCAGATATTCTACGCAACCTGGGTTTTGAAGAGAAACGAGGACAAGGAACTGGACAGTGTTTTGGTGGATCAGTCGAGCGGTTACCTGAGCGGACACCGTTACGAGCCGCTGGAATTTACAGCAGGTGCTGGTACTACTATTACCGGGTTGGAAGAAGGTGTGACCTACATGCAACCCGGAACAAAATCGAGACTGGTTATCAACTCTGAATTAGCTTATGGCCAAAGTGGATCAGGTTCGGTTGGAATGTTTCAAACGGTTTTAATGGAAGTTGAGATCTATAAAGTGATCCCGCTGGAAGTGCCCGAAGAAGAATAGGTTCAGCTCAGCAAAATGAACAGGGCGCAACTGTTAAAGAAATTATTACCCGGTTTTATTCCTCTTTTTGTTTTTATCGCTGCCGATGAAATTTGGGGGACTAAAATCGGGCTTTTTGTGGCTATTGGCGTAGGTATTGCCGAAATGGTTTGGATAGCCGTAAAAGAAAAACGCTTTGAAAAATTTGTACTATTCGATACGCTTTTGCTTGTAGCTCTGGGTGGCGTTTCCATTTTACTCGACAATGATATTTTCTTTAAGTTAAAACCCGGGCTTATCGAGTTGATTCTCCTTGTTGTGCTGGCAGTTTCTGCTTTTTCGCGCGTAAACATTATTGGCTTAATCTAATAATTTCCCTTGGCTATGCCATGGGGTTCCGCTTTTTCTCCCTCATTGAGGGGAGATGTCAGCCTCTATGGCTGACAGAGGGGTGAAATAAAGAAAATTCGGTTTTCAGCGA
>JBKDZK010000795.1:0-19783 GCA_047971205.1 Draconibacterium sp. | reverse complement strand
CGCAGCAAAGTTGTCCCAACTGATTTTGGCCACCGGGTCGGGTAATTCCTGCAACCACGGGTTGTTGCCCGAGCTTCCGTCTTTTAATCCCACACTCTCGTACAAAACCACTTCCCAGCCTTTAGATTCTGATTGAGCGCTCAACGCTTCTTCCAGTCCGGCTCCGGAATAGGTAAGTTCCGGGTTTGTCTTTCCCGGTTCGAAAACACCCTTTTGCAGAGCTTCGTTCCAGAAAATACGGGCATCGGTATAGGCATTCTGAAGTTTGGAAAGTTCCTCGCTCCAGTGCTTTTTTACAAATTCATAGTGATTGGGAGTTTCTTCTCCGGCCCACTTCAGCAAGCTTTCCTGCACCTGCCGGCTGTCGAACAATTTGGAGATGGTGGGCTGTGCAAGGCTGAAGATTCCCGATTTGGGTTCAGCATCGTTCCAGCTTTCCAGGTAATGTGGCTCGGGGCAAACCCAGTGACAGGCGGCCGTGGTTTCATCTTTTCGATCCGAAAAAGAAAGCGACAACTCGGCGCCTGCAATCAAATCTTTTAATTCGCTGCCCTTCGGATGGTTGTACACCGGGTTAACTCCCCAACACAGCACCCCGGCAACGGTTTTATTTTTTAATGCTGAAATGAAAGTCTCAAAGTCTGCATCAATTCCCTGATGTGTATTTAGTGTAGTGCTTGTCAAAACGGTATTCCCATAGTTTCCAAGCAGTTGATTTATGGCGTTTACAATCAACTGAGTATGTACGTCGTTGCTTCCGGAAACTACCAGCGAATGTCCTTCGTTTGCCAGCAGATCCTCGGCCAGTCCGTTGATATCAACCGGGCTGGCAGGAGCCATCACCGTCATCGAACCCTTTGCCTGCAACAACTGGTAATAGAGCGCTGTCAGGATTGTTTTTTCTTCCGAAGGTTTGACCGGAAAACGAACATCGGCATTGGAGCCAGTCACCGTCATACCCGTCTCAAACTGATAATGACGATTCATTACATCGTCCTTTTCAAGCACTCTTCTTCCGGCAGAATAACCTTTGATGTATTCCACCGACGAAAGCCAGGTTCCCAGAAAATCGGCGCCAAAACCAACAATTACTTTGGCCTTTTCAAAACGGTAATCAGGAATAAAAGCCGCACCAAAACTCAGTTCGTTGGCTTTTAGTATCCCCGTAGCCGAAACGGCATCGTAAGGGAGCCACTCCACAACCGGGTATCTTTCCTGAAATTGCTGAATTACTTTTTTGCTTGAAGGCGAAATGATGGAAGAAGTTAGAAGTACAACTTTTTTGTTGTCCTGATTCAATTGCGCCAGTTTCTTACCAATGTAATCATCTACCTCTTCCCAGGTAGTTGCCTCACCTCTTTTTAGTGGTGTTTTAAAACGGGCATCGTCGTACAAATTCAAAACCGACGCCTGCACCCGGGCCGAAGTTCCGCGTTGCGAAACCGATGAAAGATCGTTTCCTTCAATCTTAATCGGACGGCCGTCGCGCACTTTTACCAGCACGCTGCAATATTCGTTGCCTTCGAAATAAGAAGATGCGTAGTAATTGGCCACACCCGGAGTTACTTCCTCGGGTTTTACAAGATAAGGGATCGCTTTATCGACCGGGCGTTTGCAACTGGCAACCACGGCTGCCGCAGCCACACTAAACCCAAAAGTTTTAAGGAAATCGCGGCGGGATGAACCGGCGGCTTTTTGAGCTACAGCCCTTTTGGCATCCACTTCCAGCCTGATCTCGCTTTTCTTAAATGCTACCGGATCATTTAACTCGTCTAAACTTCTCCAATATTTTGTCATAATTTTTAGCTGTTAGGCGCTAGTTTATAGTCTCTAGCTCTTTAAACTTTCAACATTAAATTTTGAACTTTACGCGATTACAAATCGCATTTCCCTTTTGTTTCTTCAGACTCTGAACTCTAAACACTGAACTAATAATGACAACGCATACAATCGTTGGCGCCAATATCATTGGCAGTAACCGAATCGATCGCTCCCGATTTTAGGTCTTCGTGCAGTTTTACAAAATGTTCGTAATATCCGTTTCCTTCAAAGTCAACTTTTGTGACGCGGTGACAGTCAATACACCAGCCCATCGAAAGATCGGCATTCTGACGCATGATATCCATTTCCTCCACCGGTCCGTGACATTGCTTGCAGTTGAGTTTACCCGAGCCCACATGAATTGCATGGCTAAAGAAAACATGATCGGGGAGGTTATGAATGCGCACCCACTCAATGGGTTTACCGGTTTCGTTGGCTTCCACCACTTTGGCAATTTCGAACTTGCCGCTGTGCGTTCCTTCCCTGATCAAAACATGGCAGTTCATACAAAGATTGGCTGCCGGAATTCCGGCCGACTTGCTGTTCTCGGCAGTGGTATGACAATACATACAATCGATACCGTTGTCGCCAACATGCACCCTGTGCGAAAACTTAACCGGCTGATCGGGGGCATAATTTTCCTGTCGCCCCAGTTTAATGGCATCAGTAACAATCATTTTCACCTGCCAGCCAAAAGCTCCCACAAAAATGAGCATCGGAATAACTTTCCATTTAATAGTGTGCAGGAAGATCAGCTCAACCAATGCCCAGGTCAGCAACAATCCCAACGCAAAAAACAGAATCAGGTTGAAATACGTGGGTTTGGCAGGAGCCGGGCCCTTGTGTGCCAGATTGTCAAGATAAAGCTTAACGGTTTTTAAGTCTTCTTCTGCAATTTTGAAATTTACATGCGATGCTTCCATTTTAGCGCCCGAGGGATTCATAACGGATGCCTGAAATGAGGCGAAATCCTTGTCTACAAACTTCAGGGCCAGGTCCATGGCCGAAGGATTCCAGTTCAGGGTATCAACGGGATTGAGGTTGTGACACGAAACACAGGAAGCAAACTCCCGGTTCGCAGGCAACAGACCTTTGAAAAACCGTTCTCCGCGTTTGACCTCCTCCTGTGAGTGTCCGTCGGTCACCACAGATTCGGCAGCAGCATAAATAGTATTGGAAATTGAAAAAAATGCAGCGAACAGGAAAATGAAAACCGGCAGATTTTTCCGCAACATTTCCCCAACGAAATATTTTCTCATTCTGTTCAGTTTAGCAATGTAACTAAAGCTTTTTATTGGATAAATCACCTATATTAACAATAGACTCTCTCTATTGTTCCTGGCAAATTAATTTTTTTTTGAATTAACTGAACACCTGACAATTGCACCTTCATTTCGTGCAAAAAACCGGAGAAAAACGGCCACTTCGGGTAGAAAAAAACGCAGATAAAAGACCTACTTCTCTTCTTTTTCCAGGCCGCGAGTCATTTTTTGAACCAATTTCATATTTTCGAGGAACTCTCCGGCAATCACCCTTAAAATTGTGTACACCGGAATGGCCAGAATCATTCCCAGAATACCGGCCATGCTTCCGGCTGCCAGAATCACCAGGAAGATTTCCAGCGGATGGGCTTTTACACTGCTGGAGTAGATAAAAGGCTGAAACAAAACATTGTCCAACACCTGAACAAGCCCAAACACCAGCGTCATCCACCCCAGCATCGGGAGGGTTACGGTCATAAAATCAGCATGAATATGAAGTGCTGCCCCAATCAGCAAGCCCAGAAAAGCTCCCATCCACGGGCCCAGATAGGGGATGACGTTGAGAATTCCGCAAAACAGGCCGATCACAACAGCGTGTTCAAAACCGATGCCTACGATGGTGAGGCCAACCGTGTCGAGTAGCATCACCATAAACACCTCGAACACAAGCCCGATGAAATACCGGCGCAACAGATAGGAAATGGAATCGAGCGCATGCCCGACCTTTGTTTCCAGGCTACTTGGCACCAGCAGAATGATGAATTCCCGAAACATGTTCTGCTCTTTCAGGAAAAAATAAGTGATAAAAGAAACGGAGAAGAAACCGATCAAAACCTCGCCCAGTGTTCCGGCTACCACGCCAAACCAGTTCGAGACTTTGGAAAAATCGATTTGAGCACCGATGGTTTCACTCATGAGATCCAGAAAACTTCTCTCGTTTATGTTAACCGGCTCGCGGGTAAAAAACTTCTGAATACTCAACAGCGGCTCCTCAATCGAATCCAACACCGCCGTAAAATCAATTTTTGAGAGGGTTTCCAGTTCCTTGATCAGAAGTGGAATAATAAAACGAAAAAACGAAAGAAAAACAATCCAGATAACCACCAGCGAAACAAAAGCCGCTATTCCGGGAGGAACTCTGAAACGTTTGTATTTCAACTTGGTGAGCCAGCGCATCAGCGGCCGCCCCATAAACGACAGCACTACCGAAACCAGAATATAGGTAACAATATTGCTGAAATACCACATCAGAAAAAGGATGAACAGAAATCCGGCGATCAACAGAGTATTGCGGGTCCAGCCTTTAAGTTGAATCATTTTCGTTGAGCTTTTTAACAAAAGTAAGTGATAAAATCGAAAATCCCTTGGGGCAGAGAAGGAAATCAAAACACCTGCCCAATGACAGGTTGTGCATCTAATTTTCTATTTTTAACACCAAATTAAGCGGGTGAAAAAAGCACTAAATACAGTTTCGGCCTTTCAGTTCTTCCAACTGGCACGTTATTCCACACTCATTCTTATCGGTATTGTTTTTGCCAAAACAGCACTTACTCAAACCGAAATCGGCGAATACGAAACCTTTGTTTTTGTAGCGGGCGCACTCAGTTTCTTCTGGCTCAATGGCTTGTTAAAAGCATTGTTGCCCATCGGAAATAATGTGGAACGATCGAAAACAAATGTCTTCAGTGCATTCCTGGTTATTCAGGCTTTTAGCCTGCTTGCCGCGTTGCTGCTGTACTTTTTGCAACCCTTGTTTTCGCAACTGCTCTTAAACCGCCACCCGGTTCCGGAAATCAATTTACTACTTGCATTTATTATACTAAGTGCACCCGCCAGCCTGATAGAACATTATTACCTGCTTCGCACCAAAAACAAGGCGTTGGTAATTTATGCCATCATCTCGTTTGGCTTGCAACTCATTCTGGTGCTGGCTCCCGTTGTTTTGGGTTTTCCCATAAAATGGGCGCTCATCGGGCTTGTGTTGTCTGCGTTCTTCCGATATGCCTGGCTTTGGATATTGCTGATTGTCAACAATGAATTATTTGCTTCCGGGGCGTTTATCCGTGAGCACTTAAAGCTTGGCAGCCCGCTGGTTATTGCCACTTTGCTTGGCGGATCGGCACAATTTGTTGATGGTTTTATAGTTACCTCTCGGTTTAGCGAAGAAGCCTTTGCCATATTTCGTTACGGTGCGCGCGAACTTCCACTGGCAATGTTAATGGCCAATGCGCTGAGCAGCGCCATGCTGCCTGCCTTTGCCAACGACAGCAACCGCCACGAAAACCTGCAACAGTTAAAAGCCAGCGTTACCCGGCTGATGCATTTTCTGTTTCCGCTGACAGCTGTTTTGCTTCTTGTTTCCAAACCGCTGTTTCCGCTTGTTTTCAATCCCGGTTTTGCGGAAAGTGCCACCGTTTTCAACGTCTACCTTTTGCTGATCATCAGCCGCTTGATGATGCCGCAAACCATCCTGAACGGACTTCAGATTACAAAACCCATTATGCTGGCCTCGGTTATGGAATTAATCCTGAACGTTAGCCTGAGTCTTGTATTTGTTCAGTTTTGGGGACTGCCGGGCATTGCTTTTGCCACTTTTATTGCCTTTCTGTTTGAAAAAGTATACCTCGCCTACAGCGTAAAAAAACGGTTTAATATTTCCATCGCGGCCTACCTCCCGGTTAGAATATATACACTATATTCCCTCGGAATTGTGGTAATCTTTATTTTTGCTGAATTAATTTACTAGAAAATGGATTTTATTCTCGATAACCAGGAAACCGAAGAACAATACCAAAACCTGCTCCGGGCCATCAAACTGCGGAAAAGCGGCGAGGTTTCCGATGCTATGAACCAGCAGGGAATCAGCTATAAACTGAACTGGGGAGTTTCCATCATCGATTTACGCGAACTGGCTAAAACCTACCAACGCGATCATTTGCTGGCGCTAAAACTCTGGAACAAACAATGGCGCGAAACCATGATCCTGGCCACCCTGCTCGATGAACCTTCCGAAGTAAGTGAAGAACAGATGGGTTTCTGGACAAAATCGTTTGAGACCACTGAAATTGCCGAACAGGCATCGGCCAACTTATGGTGCAAAACCAAGTTTGCGTTTATCAAAGCGCTTGAATGGTGCCGCGGGAAAAAGCACATCGTACGTTTCACGGGGGTTCATTTAATGGGACGACTGGCGATTACTGACAAAAAAGCCATCGACGAAATGTTTGAGCCTTTTTTCGATGAACTTTCCACACTGGCCCGCGACGAAAAACTTTTCACCCCGCTTTACCGCGCAGTTATTGCCATGGGAACGCGCTCCAAACAGCTCAACACCGCCTGTATTGAGCTTTCGCAAAACCTACAGTCCGACAGTTCGGAAACAGCCGTCCTGCTGGGCAATCAATTGTACGAAGAACTGACAAACGATTATGTACAGGAAACTTTCGGCGAAGAAAAGCCTTAACTTACTTTAACTGCAATCTTGTCAGCCTGGATTTAATTTGGCAAACAGTTTGATTTAGCCCAACCTTGATGACATGTATTTTGTTACATTACTCAACAACAGAAATTATAAACAATTAAAATGATGAACATTTCAAAATCTTCGAATCCCGTTTTCAGAGAAAATGTATTTAGCAGTGATTATACAAACCCTTCGCAAGCCATGACCATAAACGGGACCATGAACAAAACCGCACTGATGCTTTTACTTGTAATTGCCGGTGCCGTTTTTACATGGAATAAATTCTTTGATGCCATTGCTACCAGCCCTGAAGCAGGCATGGCCGCAGTTGGCCCCTGGTTGCTGGTAGGCGGAATCGGTGGTTTTATTACCGTGCTTGTCACTGTTTTCAGACCACAAAGCTCGGGTATTTCGGCTCCGATTTATGCTGTTTTCGAAGGCTTGCTGCTGGGAGGTATTTCAGCCATCCTCGAAATGCAGTTCAAAGGAGTTGTTATTCGTGCGGTAGCATTAACCATGGCCGTTTTTTTAGCCATGCTTTTCCTTTACCGTTCGGGCGCCATTAAAGTAACCAACAAATTTATGATGGTGGTTTTTGCAGCCACGGCAGGCATTGCACTGGTGTACCTGGTGAGTTTTATTGCCGGGCTGTTTGGCGCTCAAATGTCGTTCCTGTATGACAATTCAAACTTCAGTATCGGTTTTAGCCTGGTGGTAGTTGCTGTTGCTGCACTTAACCTGGTACTCGACTTTTCGTTTATTGAAAGAGCCTCGGCTTCGGGCGCTCCCAAATACATGGAGTGGTACGGTGCCTTTGGCCTGATGGTGACCCTGGTATGGTTATACCTGGAAATTCTTCGGCTACTGTCGAAAGTTGCCAGCCGCGATTAATAAAGTTTCCGCTAGTTTAAGAAAAGGATTTATCTCGTATTGCGGGGTAAATCCTTTTCTAATTTCCTTCCAAAAACATTACTTTCGGATTCCGGAATGTAAAAAATAAAGTTTCATGCAAATCATTCAGGTTACCAACCGAAAATTGGTAGATGAATTTCACAAAGTACCAGAGCATATTTACAGAAAAGACCCCAACTGGATCCCGTCCCTGCGGATGATGATCGAGAACACTTTCAACCCAAATAAAAACAAACGTTATTTAAACGGCGACGCTGCCCGCTGGTTATTGCAGAAAGACGGAAAATACACTGGACGGATTGCTGCTTTTTACGATGAGAAATATGCCGGAGGCTACGATCAGCCCACCGGTTGCTGTGGTTTTTTCGAATGTATCGACAACCAGGAAGCAGCCAACCTGCTTTTTGACACTGCCCGCGACTGGCTCCGGCAAAACGGCATGGAAGCGATGGACGGCCCGGTAAATTTTGACGAAAACTTCTTTTACTGGGGCTTGCTGACCGATGGTTTTCAGCCGCAAACCTTTGGTATGCAATACAACCCGAAGTATTACCTGGCTCTTTTTAAAGCATACGGTTTTAAAACCTACTACCGGCAGTACAGCTATTCACTCGATATTACCAACCCCGACCTGCCCGACAGGTTCTGGCGGATTGCCAGCTGGGTGGCACAAAAGCCCGGTTATTCATTTGAGCATTTCCGTTACAAAGACCAGGACCGGTACATCCGCGATTTTATAGAGATCCATCAAAAAGCCTGGGGAGGCCACGGAAACTACAAGCCGCTGGATTTTAACCTGGTAAAAAGCCTGCTGAAAAACGCAAAGATCATCCTCGACGAAGAGTTTGTCTGGTATGCCTATCACAACGGGAAACCGATCGCCTTTTTTATGCAGATACTGGATTTGAACCAGGTCATCCAACAGCTGAAAACGGGCAAACTGAACCTGTGGCAAGCCCTTAAAATGCTCTATCTCATCAAGATAAAAACCATTACACGGTGCAGGGTTATTGTATTGGGGGTGGTTCCGGGCTACCAGGGGAAAGGCATTGAGTCGGGCATTTTTCACCACCTTAAAAAAGTGATGCTAAAGAAACACTGGTACAACGACATGGAGATGAGCTGGGTGGGTGATTTCAACCCTAAAATGAATGCGCTTTTCAAATCGTTTGGTGCCGATCATAAACTTACACACCGAACCATGCGGTATTTATTCGACCGTAAAAAAGAGTTTGTACGGGCTCCGATTATTGAATAAAAGCTCGATGATTTATCCTTTTTAAACTATTTTGGCATAAAATTTCACCATGCAACTGATAGAAGTTACCAATAAGAAAACAAAGAAACTGTTTCACAGTATTCCGCAGCAGATATACAAAAACGATCCCAACTGGCCGGCAGTTCCTCCCATGATGATTGAATCCATTTTCAATCCGAAAAAGAACAAAACATTTAAGAAAGGGAAAGCCATTCGTTGGGTACTGCAAGCTGACGACGGGAAATTACTGGGACGAATCGCGGCTTTTATCAATTTTGAACTGGCCAAAACCTACGAACAATTGACCGGTGGTTGTGGCTTTTTTGAATGTGTCGATGACCAGGAAGCTGCCAATATGTTGTTTGGTGCAGCGGCCGAATGGAACAAACAAAATGGCATGGAAGCCATGGACGGCCCCATTAATTTTGGCGAAAATTACGTGAACTGGGGCTTGCTCGCCGATGGTTTTACACACCAGGGATACGGCATGCCATACAACCCCAGCTACTACGAAAAACTTTTCCGCGGGTTTGGCTTCGATGTGTATTTTGAGCAGTATTCCTATCACCTCGATTATACGGTTCCCTTTCCGGAGCGCTTCTGGAAAATTGCCACCTGGGTGGCACAAAAACCCCAGTTTGAATTCCGGCATTTTAACTACAGCCAAACCGATAAATTCGTCAAAGATTTTTGCCAGGTGTACGATGCAGCCTGGTCGTTCCACGAACACTACAAACCACTCAATCCAGATGATTTGTATGATTTCCTGAACGAATCGAAAGCCATTCTCGACCCTGAAATGATATGGTTTGCTTACGACAAGGATCGCCCCATTGCCATGTTTGTAATGGTGCCCGATGTTAACCAGATTTTTATGAAACTGGGAGGGAAAATGAATCTGCGGGGAATTCTGAAATTCTTTTACTACAAGCGAAAAAAAGTAATGACACGTACCCGGATTCTGTTAATGGGTGTCGATCCTAAATACCAGCGTTCGGGAATCGAGTCCGGAATTTTCTGGCACCAGGAGCAGATCATGAAGAAGAAGTCGCACCAGCATTATACCGAAGTTGAGCTTTCGTGGGCCGGCGATTTCAACCCGAAAATTATTGCCATTTATGAAGCAACCGGTGCCAAACGAGCCAAAACACATTACACCATGCGGTATATGTTCGACCGCACCAAAGAAGTTAAAAAAGCTCCGATAATTGGTGCCTGACAACAACTTAAATAACAAGCAAATAAACAGCAGAAGTTTTTGGAAAAATGTAAACAATATTTATCTTTGCAGCCCGAATTAGAAAATGTAATAACGCAAGAATGGATTACAGTATAGAATGTAACCATTCGAAAAACATATAAAAAAATGAAAAAAGACATTCATCCTAAGGAATACAGACTGGTAGCGTTCAGAGATATGTCTAACGGACATACTTTCTTTACACGCTCAACTGTTGACACCAAAGAAACAGAAGTTATCGATGGCGTTGAATATCCGATCTACAAACTGGAGATCTCGAATACTTCGCACCCGTTCTACACAGGTAAAACCAAACTGGTGGATACTGCAGGACGTGTTGACAAGTTCATGAGCCGTTACAGCAAACACATGGAAAACCGGAAAAAATAATTTTTCGAGAAGATACAGCAAAGCATCCGCCAACCGACGGGTGCTTTTTTTTGTTCCCAACATGCAATTTTGTCGGTATTTATGGCTTTTGGAATGAACAATCGGCGATTGTTTGCCTTGTTTGTAATTGGCACGGCTATTGCCAATCAGTAGCCCTGTACAATCAGGCACTTTGCCTGCGACATTCTGTCATTTTTAGAAAACAACTATGGGTAAGATTAAGAACACAGCATTTGAAGTTTTATACGCATCCGGAATGATGAACGACGATTCCGAGTTTATCCCGATTATTGCCGACGGGGACGACAAGGAATTAAAAAATACCGAAATTCCATTGGTATTGCCCATTCTTCCCTTGCGAAACACGGTTCTCTTTCCGGGAGTAGTTTTGCCAATCACAGTCGGACGCGAACGTTCGCTTCAGTTGGTCCGCGATGTAAACCGCGGGAACAAACTTCTCGGAACTGTGGCCCAAAAAGACTATACGGTTGACCGCCCCGAAAAAGAAGATCTTTACGATGTTGGAACCGTTGCCGAAATTCTGAAGGTACTGGAAATGCCCGACGGATCGACTTCGGTGATCATCCAGGGAAAAAGAAGATACCAGATACGGGAACTCATCAGCGAAGATCCCTACTTCAAGGCAACGGTAGAACCTTTGGAAGACATCAGCCCAACCGACGATAACGAATTCAACGCCATTGTGGGTTCGTTAAAAGACCTGTCTATCAAAATTGCACAGTTTTCATCGAACGTGCCACCGGAAGCTACTTTTGCAGTTAAGAACATCGAGAATTCAACCTTCCTGATCAACTTTATTTGCTCGAACACCGACTTGAGTGTGGAAGACAAACAAAAGTTGCTGGAAATTGCCGAGCTGAAAGACCGTGGCATCCAAGCCATCAGCTTTTTGGTAAAAGAGGTTCAGATGCTGGAATTAAAACACGACATCCAGAAAAAGGTAAAAACCGACCTGGACCGTCAGCAGCGTGAGTATATGCTGAACCAGCAAATGAAAACCATCCAGGACGAGCTGGGTGGCAACCCGATCGAACAGGAAATAAATGCCCTAAAAGAAAAGGCAAAGGAAAAGAAATGGGGCAAAGATGTGGCTCAGTTCTTTGAAAAGGAAGTGGAAAAACTGGGACGGCTCAACCCGGCAGCCGGAGAATATTCGGTACAGTTTACCTTCTGTCAGACCTTGCTCGACCTTCCATGGAACGAATACACCGAAGATAATTTTGATTTGAAACATGCCAGCAAAGTGCTGGACGAAGATCACTACGGTCTGGAAAAAGTAAAGGAACGCATTCTGGAACACCTGGCGGTATTGAAATTAAAGAACGACATGAAGTCGCCGATTCTTTGTCTTTACGGCCCTCCCGGAGTTGGAAAAACTTCGTTGGGGAAATCGGTAGCCCGTGCATTGGGTAGAAAATACGCCCGCATGAGTTTGGGCGGTTTGCACGACGAATCAGAAATTCGCGGGCACCGAAAAACTTATATCGGAGCCATGCCCGGCCGGATTATTCAGAACGTTAAAAAAGCCAAATCATCGAACCCGGTTTTTATTCTGGACGAGATCGACAAGGTGTCGAAACATTTTCACGGCGATCCTGCTTCCGCTTTGCTGGAAGTACTGGACCCGGAACAAAACAGCGAATTTCACGACAATTATATTGAGCACGATTACGACCTGTCGAAGGTGATGTTTATTGCCACAGCCAACTCGCTGAGTACCATTGCCCCGCCGTTGCGCGATCGTTTGGAACTGATTGAAGTGAGTGGTTACCTGCTGGAAGAAAAAGTGGAAATTGCCAAACGGCATCTGATTCCCAAGCAGCTTGAAAACCACGGTTTGAAAAAATCAGACATCAGTTTCCCAAAAGAAGTGATCGAGACGATCATTGATGGGTACTCCCGTGAGTCGGGTGTTCGCGAGCTCGACAAGAAAATTGCAAAAGTGGTGCGCCGGGTAGCCAAAAAAATTGCTTTCGAAGAAGAATACAATAAAAAACTTACCCGCGATGACATTCGTGAATACCTGGGGGTTACTGAATATTCAAAGGAAAAATACCAGGGGAACGATTTCGCAGGCGTGGTTACCGGCCTTGCCTGGACAGCCGTTGGCGGAGAGATTCTTTACGTAGAATCGAGCCTTAGCAAAGGCAAGGGAGCATTAACACTTACCGGAAACCTGGGCGATGTAATGAAAGAATCGGCCATGCTGGCACACGAATATTTAAAATCGCATGCTGACGAGCTTGATCTGAATCCGGAGATATTTACCAACTGGAATGTACACATTCACGTTCCGGAAGGCGCAATCCCAAAAGACGGCCCATCGGCCGGGGTTACCATGGTTACTTCGCTGGCCTCGACTTACACGCAGCGAAAAGTCAGGAAAAGTCTTGCGATGACCGGTGAAATCACCCTCCGCGGCAAAGTACTCCCGGTGGGCGGAATCAAAGAGAAAATTCTGGCAGCCAAACGGGCCGGCATTACCGAAATCATCCTTTCGGAACAAAACAGGAAAAACCTGGAAGATATCAAGGAAGCTTATCTGAAAGGATTGAAGTTTCACTTTGTGAATACGATTATGGACGTGCTGGAGATTGCACTGCTAAAAACCAAAGTGGATAAGCCGCTGAAGATTTCGTAAGTATAGTGGGAGGAAATTCCCGAATCCCAAATAAAAAATCCTTTAGGAAACTTAAAAGTCCTAAGGGATTTTTTTATTCCTCAAACTTCAAAAATTCAAGCAGTTGCAGGAAATATTCCGTCGACCAGATAGTAAGTTCCTGCGGATGCAAAACAAAACGACGCACATCATCCCTTACCTGTTCAATTTTTGTGGTCGCAATTTTAGTCTTTAGAAGTTCCACCAACTGCTCTTGGGACAAATCCCTGAAACCAAGCCCTTCACTTTGAATAGCCCGTTCTTTAAAATGATTGAAATCAAGCGGAATATTATTCCGGATATACCATTCAAAATCATACCAATCCCTTCCTTTTACTCGGTTTCGCCAATTGCGGAAAAGCAGCGCATGCATTTTTCCGGCAAATAACCCGGGCAAAGTAAAACAGCGCGTCATAAATGAAAAAGGAAGCAAAAGCAGCTTGTATTCTGTTTTGAATTTCAATGGTGGATTCTTCTCTACCTCAATTTTTACCTTAACCGATGGCTCGGCGTTGAACCGAATATTTACAATGTCGGTAGTATCCTTTAAAAAGGCTGATTCAATGTGCGTATCGATATTTTTCTCTTTTTTTTCGATATCAATATTTCGTCCCACCGCGAGGAACTCTGTTTGAATGACATCAAAATAATTCTCCAGCCGGAAGTCAGCCTCTGTTTTCATTAACGAAAAGTCCATATCCTCGGAAAAGCGGGGCAGCTTATGAAAGATACGCAGACAGGTACCTCCGTAAAAAGCCGCTTTTTCAAAAAAACCAGCCCTGTTTAATCCCGCCAGGCACACCTGCTGCATTACTTCGTGCATGGCGTTTAGCCGGTCTTCTTTTGTTGTTATGTCGTAGCGCGACATCATTTGATTGAAAACATCAGCCATTTTGCAAAACCTCCAGTAAAAAATTTAACTCCCGGCTTTTCCTCCGATGCAGAGCACAGGCTGCAACGATATCAATGTCCCACACAGGGAGTTCGCTCAAATCGATTCGCAGATCGTAAAGAATATACTCACGCGCTGCCCGAGCCGACTGAAATCGCAAACCCGACGTTGAAATAATTAAATCGCAAAGCGCTTTTTCGGGTGTGGCTATCAAAAAAGCATACTCATCTCCAACAAGAACCTGTTCTATCCCTATCGAATAATAGTCTTCCGGCACAGTTATATACTCAAACTCACCCAGCGGTGTCGAATAGCTTTTGGCTCTTTTGAAAGTGGATGAAACCACGGCATTTACTCTTTCGGGATTCAGCCGGTGATAGGAAAGCGCACTTTCACACGAAACATAAGACGGTCCGTAGAGATTATTCGCGATCAACTCTCTTGAAACTTCCCGGTTGCCACTTGCAGGGCTGGCAATATACAAGCCCCGACGCAGGCGAATTAATTCGCCCGAACGTTCCATGCTGGATATTTTGTTGTTCGGAGAACGATAAGCTCCAAGCAGTTCCCTTACAACAGGCATCTCCATTGGGATATTGGGATATGTATAATCTCTTGCCATAACTTCTCTGCATACAAAAATAGCTGATTTTACACACTTAATCAATCCTGTTTACATTTTCTCCTCAAATTCAGCTACTACAATCCAAATAAAAAATTTTCGTATACACCAAAAGCATACCGACACTTCTCCATTCGTTATTCCTTATTATTTATTATTGTCTTGCTATTTCTGATTCATATTTGTGTATAAAGGAAGCTGGATTGAAAGCAAGATAGACTCTGAACAAACAAAAAACCCTAAGGGAGCTTCGCGGCCCTTAGGGTTTTTCGGCTAAAAGAACCCCAGTTCCAAACGGGCCTCTTCGCTCATCATCGACTTATCCCACGGCGGTTCAAAGGTCAGGTCCACATTCACTGCCTGAATGCCCTCTACCGATTGAGCGGCCTGGGTAATATCGTCGATCAGCACATCTACCACCGGACATCCGGGAGCAGTGAGCGTCATTACAATGCTGGCATTGTTTTCTTCATCCACATCCACATTGTAGATCAGTCCCAAATCATATACATTCACCGGAATTTCCGGATCGTAGACCTCTTTGAGGTTATTTATGATTAAATCAATTCTTTTGTCCATGTCTGCCTCCTTATCCTGCAATCTTGCTATAAGCAACAGCGTATAACCTAATTTGTTTTACCATGGCCAGCAATCCGTTAGACCGGGTAGGCGACAAATGCTGTTTTAAACCTATATCGTCGATAAAATGCAGTTCGTTTTCCAGTAGTTCCTGCGGCGTTCTCTCCGATGCCACCCGCAGCAACAAAGCTACCAGGCCTTTTACAATAACGGCATCACTTTCTCCACGGAAATAAATCTTCCCGTCTTTCATTTCAGCCACCAGCCACACCCGCGACTGGCAACCTTTAATCAGGTTCTGATCGTTTTTGTCGATGGCATCCAGTTCTCCCAGATCGTTTCCAAGTTCAATCAGGTATGAATATTTATCCATCCATTCATCAAACATGGCAAATTCGCCAATTATCCCCTGCTGTACTTCTTCAATGGTCATACTCAATTTCTTAATACAGGATGCAAATGTCGTAATTTTTCAGCTATTAGAAGAATCATCTTTCTGAAAAAAGAAGGGTATAGATTCCGCATATACAGCATTTTAAACAAATGACAAAAATGAATCCAACATCTCCTCATTTTTCATAATAATAAAAAAAAGGAGACAACCAGAACTCCAGTTTCACACAAAGGTGGAGTTTCACTCATAGCCTTGACAATCTGCCAGCATTTTACATATAATGCATTTGATTCGCTTTTTTGAATAAGTATAAATTAGAACTTGCTTTGCCTCACCTCTGGTATTATTTCTATCTTAACCGCTTCAAAAAAAATGCAACAAACAACCTTTAAATATTTGTAATATGAGTTCATTAGCAGGGACAAAAACAGAACAAAATTTATTAAAAGCATTTGCCGGCGAATCGCAGGCCCGCATGCGTTATGATTACTTTGCCAGCCAGGCCAAAAAAGAAGGTTTGGAGCAAATTGCCGCGATTTTCACTGAAACTGCTTTAAACGAAAAAGAACACGCCAAAAGGTTCTTCAAGTTTTTGGAAGGCACTATGGTGGAAATTACCGCTACTTTCCCGGCCGGAAAAACAGGAACAACCATGGAAAACCTGAAAGCCTCGGCTGACGGTGAAAACGAAGAGTGGGTAGATTTGTATCCCGAGTTTGCCAAAGTTGCCGAAGAAGAAGGTTTTAAAGAAGTTGCCCTGGCATTTAAATTAATTGGCCGGGTTGAAGAAGCTCACGAAAATAGATTCCGTACCCTTTACGACAACCTGAACGAAGGCAAAGTTTTTAAACGCGGCGACAAAGTGGTTTGGAAATGCAGAAACTGTGGTTTTATTCATGAAGGAACCGCTGCTCCGAAATTGTGCCCGGCTTGCCAGCACCCACAGTCGTACTTCGAAATAAAAGAGTCAAATTACTAATCTGATAGACGGAGGGTGTCCCAAAAACACATTTCACGCAAAGTACGCCAGGTTTTACCCAAAGAGCGCAAAAACAGAAACTGATAATGTGCACTCTGTGAGCTTTGCGCTTCTTTTGTCTCTTTGCGAGAACCTGATTTTCCTAACTTTTGGGACATCTTCTTTCTTTTTCAGAACATCATCCTTACCTTGTTCAACGCTGCGATAAATGTATCGATTTCGTCTTTGGTATTGTACATCCCGAACGAAATACGCACGCAGCCCTGAATACCAAAATGCGCCATCACGGTGTCGGCACACAAATGCCCGGTACGAAGTGCAATCCCCATTTTATCGAGCAACATTCCCAAATCGTACGAATGAATGCCTTCGATGTTAAACGAAATCACTCCCGATTTCCGGGGCGCTTCGCCATAAATTTTCATGCCCTTTATTTCCTTCAGTTTTTGCGTGGCATAAACAAGCAGCGAATGTTCCCAGGCGGCCATGTTTTCCAACCCGATTTTATTCATCAGGCCAAGCGCTGCACCAAAGGCAATTACCCCTGAAATATGCGGAGTACCGGCTTCGAATTTATACGGTAACTCATTGAAAGTAGTGCCTTCGAACGAAACTTCCGAGATCATCTCTCCTCCTCCCTGGTAGGGCGGCATTTCATTCAGCCACTTTTCTTTTCCGTACAAAATACCCACACCGTTGGGGCCGTACATTTTGTGGGCCGAAAAAACATAGAAATCGGCATCCAGTTCCTGTACATCAATAGGAATATGAGGCGATGCCTGTGCACCATCCACCAGAACAGCCACCTTGCTTTGGTGTGCGAGTTCAATCATTTCTTTTACCGGGTTGATCGTTCCCAATACATTGGAAACATGCGCCACTGCAATCAGCTTTGTTTTTTGATTGATGAGAGACGGAAGCTTTTCAATTTCCAAAACGCCCAGGTCGTTAAACGGAAGCTTCACAATTTTTGCCCCTTCCCGGATGGCGGCCAGCTGCCACGGAACAATATTGGCATGGTGTTCCATTTCCGAAACAATGATTTCATCTCCGGCCTCCACAAAACGCTCACAAAACGAACTTGCCACCAGGTTAATACTCTCGGTAGTTCCTTTGGTAAAAATGATTTCCTTGCGGGAAGCAGCGTTGATAAAAGTCCGCATCTGCTCGCGTACATCTTCAAATTCCTGCGTGGCTTTATCGGCCATAAAATGCGCTCCGCGGTGTATGTTTCCGTAATGGTCGTTGTGCAGTTCTTCCTCCTTCATCAACACCTGAACGGGCTTCTGAGAAGAAGCAGCGCTATCGAAATAAATCAGGGGCTTGTTGTAAACCTCCTTTTTTAATACAGGAAAAAAACTTCGTATTTCGTCTATGTTGTAAGCCATGTCTGTTTTGTTTTTCCGTTCGCCGAACGGGCTGTTGCAAAGGTGCGAAAGATTTCTTAAAACAAAGAACCGCTCTTTGCGTGAAAGAACGGTCGCCTTGTAATCCCTTCCGATGTATCCAAACGGATATTTTCCGGGTTAATCTATAACTTAAAAATTAACAGTCTTTTCCGTAAGAGCATTCGTGGCAACGCGCCAGTTCACCTCTTAATCTTTTATCAACCAGTTCGTCGATACGTTCGCGCAGCGGCTCCAGTTTAATCTCCTGGATCACTTCGTGTGCAAAAGCATTCATCATCATCAGTCGCGCCTTGTCTTCGTCAATTCCCCTGGCACGAAGGTAGAACAATGCTTCCTCATCAATCTGCCCAACCGTGGCACCGTGGCTGCATTTTACGTCGTCGGCATCAATAATCAGCTGCGGCTTGGTTTGCATAGTCGCCTGGTCGGTCAGCAACAAGTTGTTGTTTCGCTGAAAAGCATTTGTTTTTTGTGCATCGCGAACCACGTGTATCCTGCCCGAAAATGCTCCGGTTGATTGCTGATCCAGTACATTTTTGTATACCTGGTTGCTTACGCAATGCGGTTTTGCATGAATTACCTGGGTGAAATTATCGGCGTGTTGTTTTTTATCCAAAAACGAAATTCCGTACATATTGGCTTCGCAATTCTCTCCGTTCAAAATGAATTTCAGGTTATTGCGAATCAGACCGCCATGCAACGATGCGGTGTGTGTTGTTACCCGCGAGTCGCGTTGCTGTTCTACAAAAACCGAATGAATGCTGGTTGCTTTGTTATGCTGATTTTGCAAAGCGTAAAACTCCACTTCAGCATTGCTTCCAGCAAAAACCTCGGTCACCGAGTTGCTCAGGTAATTGTTCTGGTTCTCGCTGTGATCGCACAGCAACAATTGCAGTTTTGCACCTTCTTCCACACAGATATAGTTTCGCTGTGTAACCAGCAGATCAGACGATCCTTTCATCAGGTTGATGATTTGAATGGCTTTATCGAGCACCACTCCTTTGGGAACAAACAGGAAGAAACCGTCTTTGGCAAATGCGGTATTCATGGCCACCATCGGATCTTCATCCGGGTTGGCCAGGCTCGCATATTTCGAAAGAAGCTCGGGACGTTCCTTTGAAATATTCTCCAGGCTGTCAAGGATCACTCCTTTCGGAAGCTGATCGATTGCACTGCTCTTTTTCGAAAACCATCCGTTTTAAACAAAGGCCAGTGTAGTATTTAACTGTGGCACATCGCAACGGAAAATCTCCTGCAGGTTGGCTTCTCCATCTGTCCGCGAATGCACAAAGGCAAATTCCGGAGCAAACGAAGGATGCAGGTTGGTATATTTATAGTCTTCGTTTTTTCGCGTTGGGATACCCTGCATTACAAAACTCTGAAACGCCTTGCTTCGCTGGGCATTCAGGATGTCGGAAGAACCTTCGAAAAGCTCCTCTTTCTCCTGCTTGTAATACGCGGTGTACTTAAGCGATAAATCGACTTTTTCTATTGTAACACTCATTTTAGTTGTCTGTTTTAATCCAGTCGTACCCTTTTTCTTCCAGTTCGAGGGCCAGTTCCTTCCCGGCCGTTTTTACAATCTTTCCTTTGTAAAGAATGTGGACAAAATCGGGTACAATATAATCCAGCAGGCGTTGGTAGTGGGTTACCACAATGGCGGATCTTTCCGGAGAACGTAACGCGTTTACTCCATTGGCCACTGTTTTTAATGCGTCAATATCAAGACCTGAGTCGGTTTCATCCAAAATAGCCAAACGGGGTTCAAGCAATGCCATCTGGAAAATTTCGTTTTTCTTTTTCTCACCACCTGAGAAACCTTCATTCACCGAGCGGTTGGTCAGATTTGGATGCATATCGACCATGTCCATCTTTTCGCGCA